>NZ_LZJB01000401.1:0-27333 GCF_001666895.1 Mycobacterium sp. E3298 | reverse complement strand
GGCGGCCAGCAGCAGCGCCGCCCCGTAACCGCCCGCCGCGGCGGGCTCCGCCCCCGGCGTGGCCACCACCAGCGCCGGGCCCGCGGCCACCTGCGGAACGACGCCCTCGCCCGACGAGGTGACCACCGCGGTGCCGGGAAACGCGCGCCCGAGTTCCTCGGCGGTGCGGCGCGCCCCGACGACCACGGCGCGCACCGCGTCCGACCCGCAGCGCGCGCAGCGCCGCGTCGGCTCAGTCCGCCCGCACCAACGGCAGACCAGCGCCGGGCCGCCCTCCCGCAACGACTCGGCCAGGGAGAGCGGACCCGTGCAGTGCCGGCACCGGGCGATGGTGCGGCAGCGCGCGCAGGCCAGCGACGGGACGTATCCGCGCCGCGGCACCTGCACCAGCACCGGCGCCCCGGCCTCCAGCGACGAGCGGGCGGCGCGCAGCGCGATCGACGGGATGCGCGCGGTCCGCGCGGCCGGGTCGCGTTCGTCGGCGTAACCGGTGTCGTCGAGGGCGACCACCCGCGGCGTGCGGGCGCGCACCACCGCCCGGGCCGCGACGATGTCGTGCGCCCACCCGCTGCGCACCAACGCCTGCGCCTCGGCGGTGCGCGCGTAGCCCCCGATCAGCGCCGCGCACCGCGCCTGGTGGGCGCGCAGCATCGCCACCTCGCGGGCGTGCGGGTACGGCGCCCGGGGCTCGGCCAGGCTGTCGTCGGCGTCCGCCCACACCATCACCAGACCCAGATCGCTCAGCGGCGCGAAAGCCGCGCTGCGGGTGCCGATCACCAGCCTGGCCTGACCGCGCAACGCTGCCAGCCATCGCCGGTAGCGGGCCGCCGGCCCCAGCCCGGCCGACAGCGCCACCACGCCGCTCTCGTCGATCCGCGCGGCCGCGGCCCGCACCAGCGAGTCCAGGTCGCGCTGGTCGGGCACGATCGCCAGCACCGCCCGACCTGCGCGGATCGTCTGCACGGCGGCCTCGGCGAACCGGTCCGCCCACGACTCCCCCGGCAGGGCCTGCCAGACGGCCCGCGCGGCGCGGGACTCGGCCAGGGCGTCCAGGAACTGGGCGCCCCGCCCGTAGACCGCCCACGCCGACGGGTCGACCGGCGCGGGTGGCGGCGGCCGCACCGCCGCCGTCGGTTCGCGCTCCACCCGCGCGTGCCGGGGCGGCACCGCCAGGCGCAGGACGTCCGGCCGGGTGCCGGCGTAGCGCGCCGCCACCGCGTCGACCAGCCGGCGGATCTCGGCTGTCAGCACCGGTTCGGCCGAGACGACGCGGTCCAGGTAACCGAGCTTGCCCTGATGGTCGGTGTCGTTGCGGCGCTCCAGCACGAACGCGTCGACCAGCCGGCCGTGAAACCGCACCCGCACCCGCACCCCCGGCTGGGCGTCGTCGGACTGCTCGGCCGACACCAGGTAATCGAACTCGCGGTCCAGGTGCGGCACCGAGAGCATCGGCAGCACCCGGGCAATGGGCTCGACCTGAACGGGTGTGCGCGCGCTGCCGCTCAAGGCGCTCTCATGGCCCGGCTGGTGCTCAACCCCGTACCGTCCGGGTCAGCTTTCGGCCGGTTCCGGGGTGCCGGCGTCGGCCGGCACCTCACGACCGAAGAAGAACCCCGCGGTCATCAGGATCAGCGCCGCGGCGTACGACCACCAGATCGGCACTGCCAGCGCCTCGTTGCCCAGGATGAAGCGGCCGATGGCGATCAGCGAATCCGACGCCGCGAAACACACCGCCCCCACCGCCGTCCAGATCGTCGGCAGCTTCGCCACCAGAGCGGCGCACACCATCGCGGTCAGCACCAGAATGTAGGCCGCCACCGGGAGCGTCAGCTTGCCCAGGTGCGGCCAGAACCAGGCCAGCAGCGCGACGGTGGCCACACACATCGCGACCACGGCGGCGATGCGCAACCGCGACGGGCGCCTGGCGGCCAGGGGCAGCAGCGCGCCCAGGAAACACAAGTGCGCCAACAGGAATGCGCCAAGGCCCACGACGAACGACTGGGCCCACCACGGGATCGCCAGCGACCAGTCACCGACGGCCGACAGCAGCAGCGCCGGCATCAGCCAACGCCGCTCACGCACGACGGCGTGGCCCGCCGCGGCGGCGGTCAGCAACAGCGCCATCGAGGCCTTGAACAGCGGCTGCGCCACCCAGTGCCCGGTCAGCTCGGCCCCCGGCTCCGAACCCAGCGCCAACACCGTCAGGTACACGCCGTAACCGAGGGCCGCCCAGCCTGCCAGCACCCAGCCGCCGAACACCAGCCGAGGTGCGTACGGTACGCCCATGCCCAGCTTGGACAACACAGCCGACGAAAAGCCCGCTATCGACCCCATCCTGCAGAAGGTACTGGATGCGGTTCCGTTCCGGCTATCCACCGAGGACGGCGTCGACGCGGCGCGGCAACGGTTCCGCGACCTGCCCCGCCGGCCGCTGCACCCCGAGCTGCGCGTCGAGGACCGCGCCATCCCCGGTCCAGGAGGGTCGGTCGGCGTCCGGATCTATTGGCCGCCAATCGAATCCGAGAGCGCCACCCCGCCCGTCGTGCTGTATTTCCACGGCGGCGGATTCGTGGTGGGCGACCTCGACAGCTACGACGGCACGGCCCGCCAGCACGCGGTCGGCGCCGACGCCATCGTGGTCTCCGTCGACTACCGGCTGGCGCCGGAGCACCCCTACCCCGCCGCGATCGAAGACGCCTGGGCCGCAACGCTTTGGGTCGCCGAGAACGCCGCCGGGCTGGGCGGTGACCCGAACCGGATGGGCGTGGCCGGGGATTCGGCCGGTGGCACGATCAGCGCGGTGATGGCCCATCGGGCGCGGGACCACGGCGCACCGGCCATCGCGTTTCAGCTGCTGTGGTACCCGTCGACGATGTGGGACGCGTCGCTGCCGTCCTTCACCGAAAACGCCGGCGCGCCGATCCTCGACGTCAAGGCCGTCGCCGAGTTCTCGCGTTGGTACGCGGGCGAAGTCGACCTGTCCGCCCCGCCGCCGGGCATGGCGCCCGGGCGGGCCGGCGACGTGTCCAACCTGCCGCCCGCCTACATCGCCGTCGCGGGTCACGACCCGCTGCGCGACGACGGCATCCGGTACGGCGAACGCCTTGCCGCCGCCGGCGTGACCGTCGAGGTGCACAACGCAGAGACGCTGGTGCACGGTTACCTCGGCTACGGCGGCGTGGTGCCCGCGGCCACCGCCGCGATGGAACGCGGGCTGACGGCCCTGCGAACGGGGCTACGCCGCTGAAGCCGGAGCGTACGGTGAATCCATGACGGAGCCCACCTTCGCCCGACCGGGGATCGACCCGACGTTCAAGGCGTTGCTCGACGCCTTCCCGATGACCTTCACCGCAGCCGACGGCGTGGAGACCGCGCGCTCGCGGCTGCGAATGCTCAAGGTGCCACCCGAGATGCTGCCCGACCTGCGCGTCGAGGAGCGCACGATCGGACATGGCGACGTCAGCGACGTCGGAGTGCGGATCTACTGGCCGCCCCTGGAACCCGAAGAGCCGCTGCCCGTCGTCGTCTTCTATCACGGCGGCGGCTTCTGCCTCGGTGACCTCGACACCCACGACCCCCTGGCCCGCGCGCACGCCGTCGGCGCCGAGGCCATCGTGGTGTCCGTGGACTACCGGCTCGCCCCCGAGCACCCGTTCCCGGCCGGCGTGCACGACTCCTGGGCGGCGCTGCAGTGGGTCGCCGAGAACGCCGCGGAGCTGGGCGGTGACCCCGGCCGGATCGCCGTCGCCGGCGACTCGGCCGGCGGCAACCTGGCCGCCGTGATGGCGCACCTGGCCACCGCGAACGCCGGGCCGGAGCTGAGCTTCCAGCTGCTCTGGTACCCGGTCGTCACCGCCGACCTGTCGCTGCCGTCCTACACCGACAACGCCAACGCGCCCATCCTGGACCGCGACGTGATCGACGCCTTCCTGGCGTGGTATCTGCCCGACATCGACATCAGCGACCCGACGGTGCTGCCCACCACCCTGGCCCCGGCGAACGCGACGGACCTGTCCGGGTTGCCGCCCGCCTACATCGCGACCGCCGAACACGATCCGCTGCGCGACGACGGGGCCCGCTACGCCGAGCTGCTCGACGCCGCCGGCGTGCCCGCGGAATTGAGCAACGAGCCCAACCTGGTGCACGGCTACGCGAGCTTCGCCCTGGTGATCCCCGCGGCCTCCGCTGCCACCGACCGCGGGCTGGCCGCGCTGAAGAAGGCGCTACACCCCTAGGCGGTCACGATGAGCAGCACTCCCGACTACCACACGCTGATCGTCGGCGCCGGCTTCTCCGGGATCGGCGCCGCCATCAAGCTCGACAACGCCGGGCTGTCCGACTATCTCGTCGTCGAGGCGGGCGACGGGGTCGGCGGGACGTGGCACTGGAACACGTATCCCGGTATCGCCGTGGACATCCCGTCGTTCTCCTACCAGTTCTCCTTCGAGCAGAGCCCGGACTGGTCGCGGACCTACGCGCGGGGCCGCGAACTCAAGGCCTACGCCGAACACTGCGTCGACAAGTACGGCATCCGATCGCGAATCCGGTTGAACACCAAGGTGCAATCCGCCGAGTTCGACGACGAGCGGTCCCTGTGGCGGGTGCAGACCGACCCCGGCGGAACCGTCACCGCCCGCTTCCTGATCAGCGCGTGCGGCGTGCTCACCGTGCCCAACCTGCCCGACATCGACGGCGTGGACAGCTTCGGCGGCGTCACGATGCACACCGCGCGCTGGGATCACGACCAGGATCTGAGCGGCAAGCGCGTCGCGATCATCGGCACCGGCGCCTCGGCCGTCCAGGTGATTCCCGAAATCGCGCCGATTGTCAAGCAGCTCACCGTTTTCCAGCGCACCCCGATCTGGTGCTTCCCCAAGCTGGACGTCGCGCTGCCGGCCCCGGCCCGCTGGGCGATGCGGATCCCGGGCGGCAAGATCGTGCAGCGGCTGCTCAGCCAGGCCTTCGTCGAAGTCACCTTCCCGATCTCCGCGCACTACTTCACGGTGGTGCCGCTGGCCAAGAGGATGGAGTCGGCGGGGCTGGCCTACCTACGCAAACAGGTGGACGACCCCACGGTGCGCGACCAACTCACCCCGCGCTACGCGGTCGGCTGCAAGCGCCCCGGCTTCCACAACGAGTACCTGGCCACGTTCAACCGCGACAACGTGCGACTGGTCACCGAGCCGATCGACAAGATCACGCCCACGGCGGTGGCCACCACCGACGGCGAAGCCCATGAGATAGACGTGCTGATCCTGGCCACCGGTTTCAAGGTGATGGATCCCGACGACGTCCCGACGTTCGCGGTGACGGGCAGCGGCGGCAAGTCGTTGAGCCGGTTTTGGGACGAGCACCGGCTGCAGGCCTACGAGGGCGTGAGCGTGCCCGATTTCCCCAACCTGTTCACGGTTTTCGGCCCGTACGGCTACGTGGGCTCGTCGTATTTCGCGCTGATCGAGACGCAGACCCACCACATCGTGCGGTGCCTGAAACGGGCGCAGCGCGACGGCGCGACGCGCGTGGAGGTGACCGACGAGGCCAACGACCGGTACTTCGCCGAGATGCTGCGCCGACGGCACCGGCAGATCTTCTGGCAGGACAGCTGCCGACTGGCGAACAGCTACTACTTCGACAAGAACGGCGACGTCCCGCTGCGGCCCACCACCACCGTCGAGGCCTATTGGCGCAGCCGGCGCTTCGACCTCGACGACTACCGATTCACCGGCAGTTCCGCCTAGCGAACGCACCGAAAACAGGGTGATGGCTGTCACCACCCGGCGCTAGGCTGCACGCGTGGCCAAGGAGTTTCCGCGTCTCGACGAGTCGCTCACCGAGTTCATCAACGATCAGGCCATGTTCTTCGTCGCCACCGCGCCGTCCGAGGGAGGCCGAATCAACCTCTCCCCCAAAGGGTATCGGGACACCTTCGCGGTCATCGACGATCACACCGTGGCCTATCTGGACCTGTTCGGCAGCGGGGTGGAAACGATTGCGCACTTGCGTGACAACGGCCGGATCACCATCATGTTCTGCTCGTTCACCCGCAACTCGCGCATCCTGCGGCTGTTCGGCACCGGACGGGTGGTCCGCCCCGACGACGCCGAGTTCGGCGAATTCGTCGGCAAGTTCGGGAACCCGCACGCGGGCGTGCGCGCCGTCATCGTCGTCGATCTCGAGCGAATCGCCGACGCGTGCGGGTTCGCGGTGCCGTACTACGAGCTCGTCGACGAACGCCCGGTGCTCGACGACTACCACAGCAAGGCGCCCGGCGAGGCCTACGTTCGCCTGGTCGGGCGCAACCGGCGAAGCATCGATGGATTGCCGGCGCTGGACGCCGACCACCCGCTGCCTAGATAGCGCGCTTGAGGTCGTCGACCTTGTCGAGCTGCTCCCACGGCAGTTCGACGTCGGTGCGGCCGAAGTGGCCGTAGGCGGCGGTCTGCGCGTAGATCGGACGCAGCAGGTCCAGGTCACGGATGATCGCGCCGGGCCGCAGGTCGAACACCTCGGGCACGATCTTCTCGATCTTGACCGGGTCTACCGTCGCGGTGCCGAACGTCTCGATGAACAGGCCGACCGGGGCCGCCTTGCCGATGGCGTAGGCCACCTGCACCTCGACGCGCTCCGCGAGCCCGGCGGCGACGATGTTCTTCGCCACCCAGCGCATCGCGTACGCCGCCGACCGGTCCACCTTGGACGGATCCTTACCGGAGAAGGCGCCGCCGCCGTGGCGGGCCCAGCCGCCGTAGGTGTCGACGATGATCTTGCGGCCGGTGAGGCCGGCGTCGCCCATCGGCCCGCCGAGGACGAACTTGCCGGTCGGGTTGACCAGCACCCGGGTCGACGACGAATCCAGGGTGTCGTGCGCCAGCTCGCTCAGCACGCTCTTGAGCACGTGCTCCCGGATGTCGGGGTCGAGCGTCTTCTCCAGGTCGATGCCGTCGGCGTGCTGCGTCGAGACGACCACGGTGTCGAGGCGTACGGGGACGTCGTCCTCGTAGGCGATGGTGACCTGGGTCTTGCCGTCCGGGCGCAGGTATCCCAGCGTGCCGTTCTTGCGCACCTCGGTCAGCTTCCGTGACAGCCGGTGGGCCAGCGCGATGGGCAGGGGCATCAGCTCGGGGGTGTCGGCGATCGCGTAGCCGAACATCAGGCCCTGGTCGCCGGCGCCCTGGGAGTCCAGCGGGTCCGCGGCGCCCTCGACGCGCGCCTCGTGGGCGGTGTCGACGCCCTGGGCGATGTCGGGCGACTGGGCGCCGATGCCGATGTTCACCCCGCACGACGCCCCGTCGAAGCCCTTGTCCGACGAGTCGTAGCCGATGTCCAAAATGCGCGCGCGGACCGTGCTGGTGATGTCGGCGAACGCCTCCTTCGCCGTCGTCGTCACCTCACCGACGACGTGCACCTGACCGGTGGTGACCAGCGTCTCCACCGCGACGCGTGAGCGGGGGTCCTGCGCCAGCAGGGCGTCGAGGACCGAGTCGCTGATCGCGTCACAGATCTTGTCGGGATGTCCCTCAGTCACCGACTCACTGGTAAACAGGCGACCCTTTTCGCTCACAATCGAATCCTTCCGAATAGTTAGTTAACCGAATTATATCGGCTGGCATCGGGCCGGCCGGCGCCTGGCCCCGCGCCACAGCAAAATCGAACCGTATTACCCGCCGCCGTGCAGGAACGTGGCGATCGCATCCACGATACGACTGGCCATCAGCGTCTTGGAGCCGTGTTGCAGCGCCGACTCGGTGCCGTCGGAGGCCAGCAGCCAGCCGTCGTTGCTGTCCACCTCGAACGCCCTGCCGTCGCCCACCGCGTTGACCACCAACAGGTCGCAACCCTTGCGGCGCAGCTTGGCCCTGGCGTGAAACAGCACATCGCCGTTGGCGTCGCCCGTTTCGGCGGCGAACCCGACGATGGCCCGCATGTTGGGCAGCTCGCCGCCGGCGCGCGCCCGCACCGCACCGGCCAGCACGTCGTCGTTGCGGACCAGCTCGATCGTCGGTGGCTGTTCCCGGTCGTTCGAGCCCTTTTTGATCTTCGCGGCGGAAACCTGCGCGGGGCGGAAGTCGGCGACGGCCGCGGCCATCACCAGCACGTCGGCCGCGGGCGCGTGCTTGGCCACCGCGTCGCCGAGTTGCTCGGCCGAGCTGACGTGGACCACCTCGACGCCGGCCGGGTCGATCAGGCCCGCGGTGTGCCCGGCGATCAGCGTGACCTCGGCGCCGCGCTGGGCGGCGACGCGCGCCACCGCGTAGCCCTGCTTACCGGAGCTGCGGTTGCCGATGAAGCGCACGGGGTCGATCGGTTCGCGGGTGCCGCCCGCGGTGACCAGGAGCTTGCAGCCGGCGAGGTCGTACGGGAGCGCGTCGTGGCGTTCCAGCAGCAGTTGGGCGAGCGTGGTGATCTCCTCGGCCTCGGGCAGCCGGCCGGAGCCGCTGTCGGACCCGGTGAGCCGCCCGAACGCCGGCTCCAGCACCACCGCCCCGCGGCGGCGCAGGGTGGCCACGTTGTCGACGGTGGCCGGGTGCAACCACATCTCGGTGTGCATGGCCGGCGCGAACAACACCGGGCATCGCGCGGTGAGCAGGGTGGCGGTCAGCAGGTCGTCGGCGCGGCCGTGCACCGCGCGGGCGAGCAGGTCCGCGGTGGCCGGCGCTACCACCACCAGATCGGCCTGCTGGCCGAGCTGGACGTGCGGCACCTCCGGGACGTTCTCGAAGATGCCGGTGTGCACCGGCTGGCCGGACAGCGCCTCGAACGTGGCGGCCCCGACGAACCGCAGCGCGGACTCGGTGGGCACGACCCGGACCAGATGGCCGGCCTCGGAGAGCTGACGAACTACCGTGCACGCCTTGTAGGCGGCGATGCCACCGGAGACGCCGACGACAATCCGTTTGCGGTCCACAGTTGGCCGGCCCTGCCCTGTTACTCGCCCTCGGTGTGCTCGAGCAGGTCGGCGTGGATCTCGCGCAGCGCGATCGACAGCGGCTTCTCCTGAAGCCCCGGCTCGACCAGCGGCCCAACGTATTCGAGGATGCCCTCGCCGAGCTGGTTGTAGTAGTCGTTGATCTGACGGGCCCGCTTGGCGGCGTAGATCACCAGGGCGTACTTGCTCGACACGCGGTCGAGCAGCTCGTCGATGGGCGGGTTGGTGATGCCCAGCGGGGTGTCGTAGGCGCCCTGCCCCCCGGCCGATGGGTCGAACCGGTCGGGGACGGCGGCCAGCGCCGCGTCGGACTGCGGAATGCTCACTTAGGTCAAACTCCTTGGCGGTCAGAGCCCCGAAACGGATTGGCTACCGCTGATGATTCGAATGCTCAATCTCGATTGGATCTGGTCTGGCTCCTGGTCTGGCCAGGTGGGTCATGCGGACTCGGCGCAGTTCCTAGCAGCAAGGATACCAATTCGGCGCACGCGGACTCCAATTGACTGTTGACCACGACCTCGTCGAAGTCGTCCTGGGCCGCCATCTCGACGCGGGCGGTCTCCAGGCGGCGCTGCATGGCCTCCGGCGTTTCGGTGCCGCGGCCGACGAGTCTGGCCTCCAGGTCCTCCCAACTGGGCGGCGCCAGGAACACCGTGATGGCCTCGGGCATCGCCCTCTTGACGGCCCTGGCGCCGGCCAGGTCGACCTCGATGAGTACCGGGATCCCGGCCGCGGTGGCGGTCCGCACCGGCTCGGCCAGGGTGCCCGACCGGTGCAGTCCGCCGTGGATCTCGGCCCATTCCAGCAGCGCGCCGTCGTCGATGAGCTGCTGAAAGCGGTCCGGGCTGACGAAGTGGTAATCGACGCCGTCGACCTCGCCCGGCCGCGGCGCCCGCGTCGTGGCCGAGACGGAAAAATGCAGCTCCGGAATTCGCTCGCGCAGGCAGCGGACGACTGTCGACTTGCCGACCGCGGAGGGACCGGACAGCACGACCACACGCCCCTTACCTGGTGGTGCGGGACGCGTGCCGTGCTCGACGTCCGGTCCCCCGCTAGCGCTCACTGGCGCTCCTGGGCTGGTGGCCCATAGCGCGGGTTGGCCGGGGCCGGGCTAGGAGCCGAACTTTTCCAGCAGGGCCTTGCGCTGGCGGTCGCCGAGGCCGCGCAGGCGGCGGGTGGGGGCGATCTCCAGCTCAGTCATGATTTCCTGCGCCTTGACCTTGCCCACCTTGGGCAACGCCTCGAGAAGCGCAGAAACCTTCATCTTGCCAAGGACTTCGTCGGTCTCGGCGTCCTTGAGCACCTGGGTGAGGTTGGTGCCGCCGCGCTTCAGCCGGTCCTTGAGCTCTGCTCGTGCTCGACGTGCGGCAGCAGCCTTCTCCAACGCGGCCGCGCGCTGCTCGTCGGTCAACTGGGGAAGGGCCACGATTCCTCCGTATCTGATCAATCAATTTCAATCGATCTCTTTTTGTCTCGCCGGTTCTTCTGCCAGCGGAGACGACCGTACTCAGGCCTCCTGACGAAATCTAACCCGGCCCCCTGGTTCAGGGGACAAACTCCCAGCATGAGCCCCGCCTGTGGCCGGAAAATGCCGTCCGGCGGACGCCTGCGATGACCGCCCGGCCGGGCCCCGCCTGCGCTTTGCGAGCGCCCGGCCCTGATCCGAAATATGGGCTCTGAGCTGCGGTTTTACCGAGTGGGCCCGGCGTCCGGCCGGCCGCCGGGGCGGCGGCCAAGGGCGGCCGCGGCGCGGCGAAACGCCTCGTGCCGGGGATCACGCATTTTTCGTTGCGTGTCGCGCGTGTCGCACCCGCGCGGCCCCCGCGTGGCGCGACGACGCCCTTCGCTGGTACGGCCGCCAGCTAATACCCCGCGAGTTACCATCTAGCGGTGTCGAACCTGCGGATCCGTCAGGCCGCTGAACTGCTCGGAGTCAGCGACGACACCGTCCGGCGCTGGATCAACCAGGGATCGCTGACGGTCAGCCACGACGCGGCGGGCCGCAAGGTCATCGCCAGCGAAGATCTGGCCCGGTTTTCCCGGAACAACGCCCCCGCCCCGCCGCCCGACCCGCTCAGCATCGGCAGCTCGGCCCGCAACCGCTTCGTCGGGCTGGTCACCAGGGTCACCAGCGACAAGGTGATGTCCCAGGTCGAGATGCAGTGCGGCCCGTTCACCGTCGTGTCGCTGATGAGCACCGAGGCCGCCGAGGAACTGCAGTTGCGGCCCGGCAGCGTCGCCGTGGCGGTCGTCAAGGCGACCACGGTGATCGTGGAGACCGCGCGGCCAAGTACGGCCCTAGCGTCCGACTGAGCGCCGGGGCGGCCCTACGGCGCGCCCAGATAGGCGACGGCGTCCAGCATCCGCTCGCCCGCCGCCCGCAGTTCGTCCACGCCCGGCCCGGCCCGCAGCACCTCGCGGGCCACCGCGGGCAGCAGCTGGCCGGGGGCCGCCCCGCCCAGCCCGGCGAGCGCGTCGGGCCGTCCGCCCTGCACACCGAGCCCGGGCACCAGCACCGGCCCGCCCAGCGCGCTGAGATCGGGCGCCTCGAGCACCGTCGCGCCCACCACCACGCCGACGTACCCGGGCCCCGACGGCGTCGCCGACTTGTTCACCACCGCCGCCTGGTCGACCACCAGCTGGGCCACCGTGCGGCCGTCGAACGCGGCGCGCTGCACGGTGGCGCCCTCCGGGTTGGAGGTCGCCGCCAGCACGAACACGCCCCGGTCGTGAGCGGCGGCGGCTTCCAGCAGCGGCCGCAACGACCCGAATCCCAGGTACGGCGAGGCCGTGACGGCGTCGGCCGCCAGTGGCGAGTCGCCGGCCCAGGCGGCGGCGTAGGCCGCCATCGTGGTGCCGATGTCCCCGCGCTTGGCGTCGGCCAGCACCAGCACCCCGACCGAACGCAGGGCCTCGACGGTGCGTTCGAGCACCGCGAACCCGGCGGCGCCGTAGGCCTCGAAGAACGCCACCTGGGGCTTGACCACGGCGAAGCCGGCGAACGCCTCGATGCAGATGTCACAGAAGGCGGCCAGTCCGTCGGCGGTGGTCGGCAAATCCCAGGCGCGGAGCAGCTCGGGATGCGGGTCGATGCCCACGCACAGCGGGCCGCGTTGCGCTTTCGCCTCGGCCAGGCGGACGCCGAACCCGGTCACCGGGCGCCTTCGCCGGGCGCGGCGCCCAGGCCGATCACGCTGTGCAGTTCTTGCAGGGACCGCACGCCGATGTCGCCGCGGATGCCCGCCTCGATGCCCTGGATGGCGGCGGAGGCGCCCTGCACCGTGGTGACGCAGGGGATGTTGACCGACACCGCGGCCGAACGGATCTCGTAGCCATCGATGCGTGGCCCGGAGTTGCCGTACGGCGTGTTGATCACCATGTCGACCTCGCCGGCCTTGATCGCGTCGACGGCCGACGCGGCCGGGCGGCCCGCCTGGGGGGGCTCGAAGTGCTTGCGGACCTCGTCACACGGAATGCCGTTGCGCCGCAACATCTCCGCGGTGCCCTCGGTGGCCAGGACGCGGAAGCCCAGGTCGGCCAGCCGCTTGACCGGGAACACCAGGGAGCGCTTGTCCCGGTTGGCAACCGAGACGAACACGGTGCCCTCGGCCGGCAGCGAGCCGTAGGCGGCCGTCTGACTCTTGGCGAAGGCGGTGCCGAAGTCGCGGTCGATCCCCATCACCTCGCCGGTGGACTTCATCTCCGGGCCCAGCAGCGAATCGATGGCCGCCCCGTCGATCCGGCGGAACCTGTGGAACGGCAGGACCGCCTCCTTGACGGCGATCGGGGCGTCGAAGGCCGCGTGGGCACCGTCCCCGGACGCCGCCAGCATGCCTTCGTCACGCAGCTGGGCAATGGTGGCGCCCAACATGATCCGGGCGCACGCCTTGGCGAGCGGCACGGCAGTGGCCTTCGACACGAACGGAACGGTGCGGCTCGCCCTCGGGTTGGCCTCCAGGACGTAGAGCACGTCGTCCTTGAGGGCGTACTGCACGTTGAGCAGCCCGATCACCCCGATGCCGTGGGCGATGGCCTCGGTCGCTCGGCGCACCTTCTCGATGTCGCTGCGGCCCAGCGTGACCGGGGGCAGCGCGCACGCCGAGTCGCCGGAGTGGATGCCGGCCTCCTCGATGTGCTCCATGATGCCGCCGATGTAGACCTCCGCGCCGTCGCACAGCGCGTCGACGTCGATCTCCACCGCGTCCTCGAGGAACCGGTCGACCAGCACCGGGTGCTCGGGCGAGAGCTCGGTGGCGCGGGTGATGTAGCCCTCCAGCGTCTCCTCGTCGTAGACGATCTCCATCCCGCGGCCGCCCAGCACGTATGACGGCCGCACCAGCACGGGATAACCGATGCCCTCGGCGATCCGGCGGGCCTGCGCGAAAGTCGTTGCCATGCCGTATTTCGGTGCGGGCAGGCCGGCGCCGGCCAGCACGTCGCCGAACGCGCCGCGGTCCTCGGCCAGGTCGATCGCCTCCGGCGGGGTGCCCACGATGGGGACCCCGGCGTCGGCCAGGCGCTGCGCCAGCCCGAGCGGGGTCTGGCCGCCCAGTTGCACGATGACGCCGACCACGCCGGGGCCCGCGCCGGCCGATTGCTGCTCGGCGCGGTACACCTCGAGGACGTCCTCGAACGTCAGCGGCTCGAAGTACAGCCGGTCGGCGGTGTCGTAGTCGGTCGACACCGTCTCGGGATTGCAGTTGACCATCACGGTCTCGAAGCCGGCCTGGCTCAACGTGGTTGCGGCGTGCACGCAGCTGTAGTCGAATTCGATGCCCTGGCCGATGCGGTTGGGTCCCGACCCGAGGATCAGCACCTTGGGCCGCTCGGCCTGCGGCGCGACTTCCGTCTCGGCGGCCGGGTCGAGTTCGTAGCTGCTGTAGTGATACGGCGTCTTGGCCTCGAACTCGGCCGCGCAGGTGTCGACGGTCTTGTACACCGGGTGGATGCCGAGCCGCTCGCGCAGCGAACGCACTCCGTTCTCCCCCGCCAGTTCCGGCCGCAGCGAGGCGATCTGGCGGTCCGACAGCCCGCTGTGCTTGGCCCGCCGCAGCAGGTCGGTGTCGAGCACCGGGGCGTCCACCAGCTCGGCGCGCAGCTTGCCCAGCTCGCCGATCTGGGCCACGAACCACGGGTCGACGCCGCTGGCCTCGGCGACCTGCTCGATCGACGCGCCCAGCCGCAGCGCCAGCTCGATGTCGTAGAGCCGGCCCTCGGTCGGGGTGCGCAGCCGGTCCAGCACCTCGGCGACATCCCCGTCCGGGTCGGGCTTGGTCCAGAAACCCGCGCGGGTGGTCTCCAGCGACCGCATCACCTTGCCGAGCGCCTCGATGAAGTTGCGGCCCAACGACATCGCCTCGCCGACCGACTTCATCGTGGTGGTCAGGGTGGGGTCCGCGCCGGGGAACTTCTCGAACGCGAACCGCGGCGCCTTGACGACGACGTAGTCGAGCGTCGGTTCGAAGCAGGCCGGCGTTTCCTTGGTGATGTCGTTGACGATCTCATCGAGGGTGTACCCGATGGCCAGCTTCGCGGCGATCTTGGCGATCGGGAAACCGGTGGCCTTGGAGGCCAGCGCGCTGGACCGCGACACCCGCGGGTTCATCTCGATGACGATCAGCCGCCCGTCGACCGGGTTGATCGCGAACTGGATGTTGCAGCCGCCGGTGTCCACCCCGACCTCGCGCAGGATCGCGATGCCCAGGTCGCGCATCCGCTGGTATTCCCGGTCGGTCAGCGTCATCGCCGGCGCGACGGTGACCGAGTCTCCGGTGTGCACGCCCATCGGGTCGAAGTTCTCGATCGAGCAGACCACGACCACGTTGTCGTTGCCGTCGCGCATCAGCTCGAGCTCGAATTCCTTCCAGCCGTAGATCGATTCCTCGATCAGCACGTTGGCGCTGGGGCTTTCGGCCAGGCCGGCGCCGGCCATCCGGTCGACCTCCTCGACGGACCGCGCCATGCCCGACCCCAGCCCGCCCATCGTGAAGCTGGGCCGCACCACGACCGGCAGCCCGAGCTCCTCGACCGTCTCGCGGACCTCTTCCATGGTGAAACACACTCGGCTGCGGGCGGATTCACCACCGACCTTGGCGACGATGTCCTTGAACATCTGCCGGTCCTCGCCGCGCTGGATGGCGTCGATGTCCGCCCCGATCAGCTCGACGCCGTGGCGCTCCAGCGCGCCGTTCTCGAACAGCGCGACGGCGGTGTTCAGCGCGGTCTGCCCGCCCAGCGTGGCCAGCAGCGCGTCGATCTTGTTGCCGCGCTCGGCCTGCTGGGCGATCACCCGCTCCACGAAGGCCGGGGTGATCGGCTCGACGTAGGTGTGGTCGGCGTACTCCGGGTCGGTCATGATGGTGGCCGGGTTGGAGTTGATCAGGCTGACCTGCAGCCCCTCCGCCCGCAGCACCCGGCAGGCCTGGGTGCCGGAGTAGTCGAATTCGGCCGCCTGGCCGATGACGATCGGCCCCGAGCCGATCACCAGCACGTGGTTGAGGTCACTGCGCCGCGGCATCAGTTGCTCCCTTCCATTGCGCGAGGGTGCGTGTTGCCACGGCGACACGCCGTGCACCGCGTACAACTGCGCACGCTCGCGGCGAGGTACATCAGCGCCCCTCTGCCATCAGGTCGATGAATTGGTCGAACAGGTATTCCGCGTCGTGGGGTCCGGCGGCGGCCTCCGGGTGGTACTGCACCGAGAACGCCCGCCCGTCGGCGAGTTTGACGCCCTCGACGACCCCGTCGTTGGCGCAGGTGTGGCTGACGACCGCGGGGCCGAACGGGGTGTCGAAGGACTGGCCGGCCTCGCCTTCCAGCGCGAAGCCGTGGTTCTGCGCGGTCACCGCCACCCGCCCGGTCGCGTGGTCCATCACCGGGATGTTGATGCCGCGGTGGCCGAACACCATCTTGTAGGTGGACAGCCCCAGCGCGCGGCCCAGGATCTGGTTGCCGAAACAGATGCCGAACAACGGGATTCCGGCGCCCAGCACCTCGCGGGTGAGCGCGACGACGTGGTCGGCGGTGGCGGGATCGCCCGGGCCGTTGGACAAGAACACCCCGTCGGGTGAGATGTCGGCGATCTGGGAGAACGTGGTCGACGACGGCAACACGTGGCTGCGTACCCCGCGGCGGGCGAAGTTGCGCGGCGTGTTGGTCTTGATCCCCAGATCGAGCGCGACCACCGTGAACCTCGAAGATCCCGGTGGTCCTTCGGGTTCCACGATGTAGCGCTCCGGCGTGCTGACCTCCCCGGCGAGATCGGCGCCGAGCATCGACTGCTGTCCGCGCACCCGCTCGACCAGCTCGGCGGGGTCGGCAAGCGCCTCACCGGAGAACACCCCCGCCTTCATCGACCCACGGGTGCGCAGATGGCGCACCACCGCGCGGGTGTCGATGCCAGCGATCCCGACGATGTGCTGGCGCACCAGCTCGTCCTCCAGGGTGCCGGTGGCGCGCCAGTTGGACGCCCGCGGCGACGGGTCGCGCACCGCGTAGCCGGCGACCCAGATCTTGTCGCCACGGCTCTCGGCGTCCTCGGTGTTCCAGCCGGTGTTGCCGATCTGCGGAGCGGTGGCCACCACGATCTGCCGGTGATAGCTGGGATCGGTCAGCGTCTCCTGGTAGCCGGACATGCCGGTGGAAAAGACCGCCTCGCCGAGCGTTTGGCCGACCTTGCCGAACGGCGTGCCCGTGAACACGCGGCCGTCTTCGAGCACGAGCAGTGCTTTGTTGTTCACGCGGCTCCCTCCTGCTGGGACTCCAGCCACTCGGTGTATTCCTCGCGGTGATTCGCCCGAAAGCCGGTGTCGATCTCGGCTCCCGACGGCAGCCGCCACCGAATCGCCAGGATCCCGATCCGGGCCGTGGCCCTGCCGCCCATGCTGCGCTCCATGCGGATACCGGTGATCGCGTCTTTCGGTATCCAAATCGGTTGGGCGCGCAAGCGTTCCACCATGATCCCGCCGGCATAGCGGGTCAGTACCGCCTTGCTGCGGAAACCCATGTCGCCGGCCGCGATCCGCTCGTGCCAACCCGGCGCCATCATGGAACCGCAATAGTGGCCCCGGGTGGTGATGAGCGCCGCGCCCACCTGGTCGGGCACGTCGGGCAGGTCGCCGATCAGCTCCTCCTGCCGCTCCGAGCGACGCCGCCAGCTGCGCATCATCAGCTGGATCACCACCGCGATCACCACCACCAGCACCGCCGCGAAGATCAGCGACCCCACCAGCGTGCCTGAATTCATGCCGGGCACTTCCCGTCTCGAGCGGTGACCTTGCCCCGCAGCAGCGTCGCCGTCACGGTGGCCGGCAGGGCCATCGACTCGAACGGCGTGTTGGCCGACCGGCTGGCCAGATCGGACCCGGCGACGGTCCAGGTGGCCTCCGGGTCCACCACCGTCAGGTTGGCCGGCTCCCCCACCTCCAGCGGGCGGCCGTGATCGGGCAGCCCGACGATGCGCGCGGGGTTTTCGCTCATCACCCGCGCGACGTCGCGCCAGGTCAGCAGCCCGGGCGTCACCATGGTGTGCACCACGACCGACAGCGCGGTCTGCAGGCCCAGCATGCCCGGGCGGGCCGCGGCGAATTCCACGCACTTCTCGTGTTCGGCGTGCGGGGCATGGTCGGTGGCCACGCAGTCGATGACGCCGTCGGCCAGGGCCTGACGCAACGCCACCGCGTCGGCGGCCTCCCGCAGCGGGGGGTTGACGCGGTTGCGCCCGTCGTAGGTGGCCAGCCTGCTGTCGTCGAGCAGCAGGTGATGCGGGGTGACCTCGGCGGTGATCGAAATGCCTTGATCCTTGGCCCATTTCAACAACTCGACGGTGCCGGCGGTGGACGCGTGGCAGATGTGCACCCGGGCGCCCGCGTCGCGCGCCAGCAGCGCGTCGCGGGCGACGATCGATTCCTCGGCGGCCCGCGGCCAGCCCGAGAGCCCGAGCCGGGCGGCGGCGGGCCCCTCGTGGGCGACGGCGCCGACGGTGAGCCGGGGTTCCTCGGCGTGCTGGGCGATCAGCACGCCCAGGCCGGTGGCGTACTCGAGGGCGCGGCGCATCACCAGCGGGTCGTGCACGCAGACGCCGTCGTCGGAGAACATCCGCACCTGCGCGGCCCCGGCCGCCATCATGCCCATCTCGGTGAGCTCGGCGCCGGCCAGTCCGACGGTGACGGCGCCGACGGGGTGGACGTCGACCAGTCCGACCTGCTGGCCGCGGTGCCAGACGTGGTCGGTGACCACCGGGCTGTCGGCGACGGGATTGGTGTTGGCCATCGCGAACACCGCCGTGTATCCGCCCAGAGCCGCTGCGGCCGAGCCGGTTTCGATGTCCTCGGCGTATTCGCGGCCCGGCTCGCGCAGGTGGGTGTGCAGGTCGACGAACCCGGGCAGCAACACCTGCCCGGTCGCGTCGATGACGTCGGCCGTGTCGGGGACCGCGAGCTCCGCGCCGATTTCGGCGATCTGGCCGTCATCGACGAGCACGTCGACCCGGTCGCCCTCGCCGTACAACCGGACCCCACGGATCAGCACGCTCACGCCGCACCCTCACTTCCGGCCGACTCGGCGCCGACCAGCACATGGAACAGCACCGCCATGCGCACGTGCACACCGTTGGACACCTGTTGCAGTACGGCCGATTGCGACGAGTCGGCCACCGAGGACGCGATCTCCATGCCACGCAGCATCGGACCCGGGTGCAGCACCACGGCGTGGCCGGGCAGCATCGCCTGGCGGCGATCGGAAAGCCCGAAGCGCGAGGAGTATTCGCGCACCGACGGGAAGAAGCCGCCGTTCATGCGCTCGGCCTGCACCCGCAGCATCAGCACCGCGTCGGCGGCGGGCAGCTCGGCGTCGAAGTCGTTCGCGACGGTGACCGGCCAGCCGTCGACGCCGACCGGCAACAGCGTCGGCGGCGCCACCAGGACCACCTCGGCGCCCAGGGTGTTGAGCAGCATGACGTTGGAACGGGCGACCCGGCTGTGCAGGATGTCGCCGACGATCACGATGCGCCGGCCCTCGATGCCGCCGAGGCGCTGGCGGATGGTCAGCGCGTCCAGCAGCGCCTGGGTGGGGTGCTCGTGCGTGCCGTCGCCCGCATTGATCACCGACGGGCCGTCGTTCGCGCTGCCGGTCCATTCGGCCAGCAGGTGCGCGGCACCGGAGGCCGGGTGCCGGATGATCAGCGCGTCGGCGCCGGCCGCGCGCAGCGTCAACGCCGTGTCGCGCAGCGACTCACCCTTGCCCACCGACGATCCCGCCGCGCTGACGTTGATCACGTCGGCGCTCATCCACTTGCCGGCCACCTCGAACGAAACCCGGGTGCGGGTGGAGTTCTCGTAGAACATCGTGATGACGGTGCGCCCGCGCAGCGTGGGCAGCTTCTTGATTTCGCGGCCGACCAGCGCCTGGGAGAAGCGGTCGGCGTCGTCGAGGATGGCGGTGGCCTCGTCGCGGCTCAGGTCGCCGGCGGCCAGCAGGTGCCGGGTCATCGGGAGATCACCACCCCGTCGCGCCCGTCCTGCTCGCTGAGCAGCACGTGCACGCTCTCGCTGCGCGACGTCGGAACGTTCTTGCCGACGTAGTCGGCGCGCAGCGGGAGCTCGCGGTGGCCCCGGTCGACCAGCACCGCGAGCTGCACCACCCGGGGGCGGCCGACGTCGCGCAGTGCGTCCAGCGCGGAACGCACCGAGCGCCCGGAGTACAGCACGTCGTCGATGAGAATCACCAGCGCGTCGTCGATGCCGCCCGCCGGGATCGAGGTGGCCTCCAGCGGCCGCGGCGGCTTCTGCATCAAATCGTCGCGATACAACGTGATGTCGAGGCCCCCGTGGCCCACCTCCACGCCGCTGAATTCGGCGATGTGGGTGGCCAGCCGCTCGGCCAGGATCACGCCGCGGGTCGGGATGCCCAACAGCACCACCCGCGGCGCGTCGGGTCCGTCCAGCGCGGTCTTTTCGATGATCTGATGTGCGATACGGGAAATGGTGCGGCCCACGTCGGCCGCCGACATCAGTTCCCGGGACCCGCGGCTTGAGCCGCTCTCGTCCACAGCACCCATGCGAGACTTGACCTCCTTCTCCGCCTCGCGGGACGGATCGTTAAAGGATGTCGACTGCCCGGCAGCGTAACACCTCTCTGGCGGAGCGCCGGCGCGGGGCACGAGTGCGCAATCCCGGATCGCCCGCCGTGCCCCACCCGTCCCAGGCGTCTCGCCGGGAGTCGGCGCCCGCTGTGCCCGCCTCGTAGCGACAACTCGTTGCGCTTCACGGCGTGGGTATGACGGGCTCAGCCGTCGCCCGGGAGGGGCGAACGGACTCCGGCTCTACCGCGGCGAGGGCCGCGAGACCGCCCCTAGGTGCAGGGAACTTGCCCGTTGAGCACGCAATTCGACGGGGGTGTGAAGGAACCGGTCAGCGCGCCCCTCATGCCGCCCGTCGCCGAACCGCCGGGTGCGATGCTGCGATTCCAGTTCGCGGGGGTAAGGGTGAAGTGGGTGCCCGATTGGGTGATGTTGCTGTTCCAGGTGTGCAGGACGGATTGTCCGGCCGGCATGTCGAAGTCAATCCGCCAATCGGTGAGCGGCACCAGGCTCAAGTTGGTGACGGTGAAGTTGGCGATGAAACCGGTCTGCCACGCATGTTCCACCGACAGCGTCGCCGAGGCGGGCGCGGCCGCATGAGCCGCCGGGATGACGGCGAGTCCGAAGGTGGCGACCAGCAATGCCGACACGGATACGTGAAGGGCTGTGCGCCAGCGCTTCACGCATTTGTTCAGTTCGGCCATGCGGCCCACATTAAAGGCAAGCGGGCGTTATCGACCGGCGCATCGCGGCACGCTGCAGTACCTTTGCCCAACCGAAACCGTCATGAAATTTTGGCCTCGATACGACGCCGCGTTGCCACGCGGCCGGGGCGGTTCGTGCCCGCCTCGCGGCGACGCCGTGTCGCGCTACCCTGGCGAAAATGACGGGCTCTGGATTCTCCCGAATGCAGCGAATGGACTTCGACGCGCTCTACCGCGGCGAAAGCCCCGGCGAAGGCATCCCACCGATGGCCACACCCCCCTGGGATACCAAGGCGCCCAAAGACAGCGTCGTCGCCTGGCACGACGGCGGCTGGATCCACGGCGAGGTCCTCGACATCGGCTGCGGGCTCGGCGACAACGCCATCTATCTGGCTCGCAACGGCTTCGGAGTCACCGGGCTGGACATCTCGCCCGCCGCGCTGCTGACCGCCCAGCGCCGTGCAAATGACGCCGGAGCCGACGTCACGTTCGCGGTGGCCGACTCCACCAACCTGGAGGGCTATTCCGACGCCTTCGACACCGTGATCGACAGCGGCATGTTCCACTGCCTCGACGACGACGGCAAACGCAGCTACGCCGCCGCGGTACACCGGGCGACCAGACCGGGCGCCACGTTGTTGATGAGCTGCTTCTCGGACGCGAACGCCCCCGACGAGCGCTGGCCCCGGCCGGCGGTCTCGGAGCAGACGCTGCGGGACGTGCTCGGCGGCGCGGGGTGGGACATCGAGTCGCTTCAGCCCGCGACGATGCGCCGGGAAGTGGACGGCGCCGAAGTCGAGATGGCGTTCTGGTACGTCCGGGCGCGACGGCGCTGACCGAACCGGCCGCTCGTCGCGACCGCGGGTTTTCGGCCCGGGTGGTCGGCCGCCGCCGAGAAGAAAGTACGTTCGGAGCGTGAGCGAGGAGTTCTGGGTAACCCGCCGCGAAGCCGGGGATGCGGTGGTGTTGCAGGTCAGCGGCGTGGTGGACATCATCACCGCACCGTCGCTGGCCACCCACATCGACGTCGCCCTGGCCGGCACGCCCGCGGTGCTGGTCATCGACCTCACCGAGGTCGACTTCCTGTCCTCCGCGGGCATCACCGTGCTGGTCGAGGTACATCGGCTGACCGAGAACAGCCCGACCTCGCTGCGCGTCGCGGCCGACGGTTCGGCCACCAGCCGGCCGCTGCGCATCGTCGGGCTCGACGAGTTCATCGACCTCTACCCCACCGTGGACGAGGCCTTGGCCCGGGCTCCCCGCGGCCCGGAGCTAACCTGACCGGGTGAATCTCGACGTCAATGCGGCCTCCATTCGCGAAGTGGTCGACGCGGGGCTGCTCGCCGGCGCGCTGACGCTGATCTGGCAGCGCGGAGAAATCCTGCAGGTCAACGAAATCGGTTACCGCGACGTGGACGCCGGCCTGCCGATGCAGCGCGACACGCTGTTCCGGATCGCGTCGATGACCAAGCCGGTCACCGTCGCAGCGGTGATGAGCCTGGTCGACGAGGGCAAGCTGACGCTGAAGGACCCGGTCGTGCGCTGGGCGCCGGAGCTGGCCGGCGTGCGGGTGCTCGACGACCCGCACGGCCCGCTCGACCGCACGCACCCGCTCGGGCGCGCCATCCTGATCGAGGACCTGCTCACCCACACCAGCGGCCTGGCCTACGGCTTCTCGGTGTCCGGGCCGATCGCGAAGGCCTACGTGCGGCTGCCGTTCAACCAGGGCCCGGACGCCTGGCTCGCCGAGCTGGCCAAGCTGCCGCTGGTGCATCAGCCCGGTGACCGGCTCACCTACAGCCACTCCATCGACCTGCTCGGCGTGATCGCGTCGCGCATCGAGGACAAACCGTTCAACGAGGTGCTCGACGAACGGGTCCTGGGTCCGGTCGGCATGCCCGACACCGGATTCTTCGTGTCCCCCGACGCGCGCCGCCGCGCGGCGACCATGTACCGGCTCGACGGGCAGGGCCGGCTGCACCATGACGCGATGGGGCCGCCACACATCAAGCCGCCGTCCTTCTGCAACGCCGGCGGCGGGCTGTGGTCGACCGCCGACGACTACCTGCGATTCGTGCGGATGCTGCTGGGCGACGGGACGATCGACGGCGTACGGGTGCTCTCCCCCGAGTCGGCCCGCCTGATGCGGACCGACCGGCTCACCGACGAACAGAAGCGCCACGACTTCCTCGGGGCGCCCTATTGGGTCGGCCGCGGCTTCGGACTGAACCTGTCGGTGGTTACCGACCCCGCCCGCAGCGCGCCGCTGTTCGGGCCGGGCGGGCTCGGGACGTTCAGCTGGCCGGGCGCCTACGGGACGTGGTGGCAGGCCGACCCGACCGCCGACCTGGTTCTGCTGTACCTGGTGCAGAACCTGCCCGACATGTCCGCGGACGTGGCGGCGGCGATCGCCGGCAACACGTCGCTGGCGAAACTGCAATCGGCGCAACCGAAATTCGTCCGGCGGACCTATCAAGCGCTCGGCCTCTGACGTGGTCGATTACCCGCCCGACCGCATCACCGGACCCCGCCTCGTGCTGCGCAGGCCCGTGCTCGAGGACGCCGGCGCGCTGTTCCAGCGGGTCGCCCGCGATCCCGAGGTCACCAGGTACCTGATGTGGGCGCCGCATCCCGACGTGGCGGCGACGCGGCGGGTGATCACCGAAAAGCTCAACGCCACCCCCGACGAGCGGACGTGGGCGATCGAATTGCGGCACAGCGGTGAGGTGGTCGGGCTGACCAGTTGCCGGCGCCCGGTGCCGCACTCGGTGGAGATCGGTTACTGCCTCGGCCGCCGATGGTGGGGCAAGGGCCTGATGGGCGAGGTGCTCGACATGCTGCTGACCGCGCTCGACAGCGACCGGGCCGTGTATCGGGTGTGGGCCACGTGCAACGTCGACAACGAGCGCTCGGCCCGGTTGCTGGAGCGCGCCGGGTTCGTGCTGGAGGGGCGCCTGGCCCGCCACGCGGTCTACCCCAACCTGGGGCTCGAACCGCAGGACAGCCTGCTCTACGCGAGGATCCTGCGCTGAACGGGTGTGCGGCCAAGGCGGGGCTTACCGCCGTGTCGCCGCCCTGAGCGCACACTGAAAGCCCTCAGCGCACAGTCGATCGCGCGTGGTCGAGCGCGCGGCGCGCGTAGGCCCGCACGTCGGCGTCGCCGTCCTTGAGGGCGATGCTCAGCGCATCGCGCGCGGCGGGTTCGCCGGCCCAGCGGGTCAGGCTCAGCACGGCCGCCTTGCGCACGTCGAGATGGGCGTCGGCGAGCGCCTCGGCCAGCGCCGGCACCGCGACGTCGGCCGGCGCGCCCGCCAGCGCGCGCGCCGCCCCCTCCCGCACCTGCCACGCCGGGGCCCGCAACGCCGCTTTCACGGCGGCGAGATCCGCTGGGCGGCAACCAAGCTCACCGAGCGCGGCCAGCGCGGCCGCGCGCACCAACGGGTCCGGGTCCGTGCTCAGCGCGCTGACCGCCTCGCCGCCGCCGCGCAGCGTGGCCAGCCCGGCGGCCGCGACGATCCGCACCTCGCGGCTCTCGTCACCGGTGGCGGCGACCACCCCGGCCACGTCGTCGACGGACACCAGCGCCCGCACGGCCTCGATGCGCACCCGGTGGTCGGGATCGGTGAGCGCGCGGCGGTAGTCCTCGGGGTCGCCGACCCGGCGCGCGGCCAGCACGTAGAGCGAGGCCGCCCGCACCACCACGTCGCCCGAGCTGAGCCGCGGCTGGACGGCGTCGGGCTCGGGTAGCACCTCGACGAGCTCGCGGATCCCCTCGGCGCCGGTGCGGCGCACGGCGGCGTCGGCGTCGTCCAGCGCGGCGACCAACGCGGGCGCATAGCCCTCGGGGATGTGTTCGGTGAGGGTGGCCACCGCCGTCCGGCGCACGCCGGGGTCGGGGTCGCTCAGGTACGGCCGCAGCCCGGCGATCGTCGGCTCCTCGAGGGCCAGGACTTCGGCGATGCGCGGCGAGGGCGGCTCGAATGACGTTGCGGCCGAAGCGATCCGGGACGCAGTGGCGGCCGGGGCCTGGCCGCCGACGAGCGGCGGCTCCTCGACCGCCCGCACGGTCTGGTCTGCGGGCGGCAGGCCGTCCAGTTCCGGCACCGGCACGAAGTACGGGGCGACCGGCCGCTTCAGGAACACCATCTCGCCGTCGGCGCCCTTGCGCAGGTTGAGGTGGTAGCCCCACTCGCTGTCGTCGCGGCCGGGCAGGTCGGCGCGGTCGTGGTAGAGGCCCCAGCGCGATTCGGTGCGGGTGAGCGACGATCGGGCGGCCATCTCGGCGCAGTCCCGGATGAACGACACCTCGACGGCTCGCATCAGCTCGTGCGGATTGCGAGCCCCCATCTCGGCGATCTCGGCCCGCATGCGGTCGAAGGTGCGCACGGCGATCGACAGCTTGGCCGCCGTCTTGGGCGGTGCCACGTAGTCGTTGACGAACCGGCGCAACTTGTATTCGACCTGCGGCTGCGGCGGGCCGTCCGGATGCCGCAGCGGGCGGTAGATCAGCTCGTGCGCGTCGCGCAGTTGCTCGCCCGGAAGCTCCTGCGGCGCAGTGCTTTCCGCGCAGGCCGCGGCCGCGTCGGTGCCGGCGAGATCGCCGAAGACGAACGCCCCGATCATGTAGTTGTGCGGGACGCAGGCCAGGTCGCCGGCGGCGTACAGCCCGGGCACCGTGGTGCGGGCGTGTTCGTCGACCCAGACCCCGGAAGCCGAATGCCCACTGCACAAACCGATTTCGGAGATGTGCATCTCGATGTCGTGGGTGCGGTAGTCGTGGCCGCGGTTGGCGTGGAAGGTGCCCCGCGTCGGCCGTTCGGTGGTGTGCAGGATGTTCTCCAGCGCGGTCAGCGTCTCGTCGGGCAGGTGGGAGACCTTGAGGTAGATGGGCCCGCGGGCGGAATCGATCTCGCTCTTCACCTCCGACATCATCTGACCCGACCAGTAGTCGGAGTCCACGAACCGCTCACCGTGTGCGTTGACCTGGTAGCCGCCGAACGGGTTCGCGACGTACGCACAGGCCGGCCCGTTGTAATCCTTGATCAACGGGTTGACTTGGAAACACTCGATTCCCGACAGCTCCGCACCCGCGTGGAAGGCCATCGCGTACCCGTCGCCGGCATTCGTCGGGTTCTCGTACGTGCCGTACAGATAGCCCGACGCGGGCAGCCCCAGCCGCCCGCACGCTCCGGTGGCCAGGATCACCGCCTTCGCCCCGACCGCGACGAATTCACCGGTGCGGGTGTGCAGCGCCGCCGCGCCGACGGCGCGGCCATCGGACGTCAGCACCCGCACCGGCATCAGCCGGTTCTCGATGCGGATCTTCTCGCGCATCGACCGTTGCCGCAGCACCCGGTACAGCGCCTTCTTGACGTCCTTGCCCTCCGGCATGGGCAGCACGTAGGAGCCGGAGCGGTGCACCCGGCGCACCGCGTACTCGCCGTGTTCGTCCTTCTCGAACTTCACCCCGTAGCGTTCCAGCCGCTGCACCATCGCGAATCCTCGGCTGGCGGTCTGATAGATGGTGCGCTGGTTGACGATTCCGTCGTTGGCGCGGGTGATCTCGGCGACGTAATCCTCGGGTTCGGCCTTGCCCGGGATGACGGCGTTGTTCACGCCATCCATGCCCATCGCCAGCGCGCCGGAGTGCCGGACGTGGGCCTTCTCCAACAGCAGCACCTGGGCGCCGTGCTCGGCGGCCGACAGCGCCGCCATGGTGCCGGCGGTCCCACCGCCGATGACCAGCACGTCGCAGTCGAGGCGGAGGGGGGTCGCCGGGTCCGGGATCTCCATCATGCCGCCACCAAGTTGCCCAGGGCGGCAATGATTTCGGCGCGCAACCCGTCCCTCGGCAGCTCTCCGCGCGGATCAGGCACGTCGATGGATGCGCGGGGCGGCTCCCCGGCCCGGCCCAGCACGACGATCCGGTCCCCCAGCGCGAGCGCCTCGTCGACGTCGTGGGTGACGAAGACGATCGTCGTGGGATGGGTGCGCCAGGTGTCGATCAACAGCCGCTGCATGGCCGCCCGGGTTTGAGTATCCAGCGCGCCGAACGGCTCATCCATCATCACCGCGCGGGGCGCACCCGCCAGGCCGCGGGCGAGCTGGACCCGTTGGCGCATCCCGCCGGAGAGGCTTTTGGGCAGGAAGTGGCCGAAACCGGCGAGCCCGAGTTCGTCGATCCAGCGCTCGGCCTGCGCGCGACGGGTGGCCCGGGGCTCGCCGCGCAGCCGCAGCGCCAGCTCGATGTTGGACCGCACGGTTCGCCACGGCAGCAGCGCGTTGTCCTGGAACACCATGCCGCGGTCACCCGAGGTGGTGGTGACCTCCGCGCCGTCGGCCAGCACCCGGCCCGCGTCGGGCCGCAGCAGCCCCGCCAGGGCGCGCAGCAGCGTCGACTTGCCGCAGCCCGACGGCCCGGTCAGCACCAGGATCTCCCCGGGGCGCACCGTCAGGCTCAGCCCGTCGATGACCGGAGTCCCGGTGTAGGACAACCGAACCGCTTCGAGCTCAAGACTGGTTCCGGTTTGTGCCGCAGTGGTCATCGCAAGCCTTCCTGTGCTCGGGGCAACCAGCGCGTCACCCGCCGGCCGACCAACTCGACGGCCGCCGACGTGGCGAACCCG
>NZ_LZJB01000400.1:0-4048 GCF_001666895.1 Mycobacterium sp. E3298 | reverse complement strand
AGCTGGCCGTTGGGCCGTATCGGAAAGTAATGCAGCGTCGCAAACGGAATGTCGTAGGCCTCGGCGATGCTTGCGGCGAGTTCTTGGTAAACCAGTCCGCTGAACAGGACATCGGCGCCCGCGGCCAGCGATGCCAGCGTGCGGCTCATTTCTGCCCAGTGCGTGAGGCACGGCTGCCACAGCTCACGCAACAACCTGATCGGCTCTTTGATGGTCCAAAAGCTGCGGCGGAAGTCTGTCCAGAAGTCACGGAGGAAGTCATCAGTCAGGAAGTCATGCATATCCGGCCCGTAGGCCGCCGCCGGAAGCCCCGCCGCCTCGGCGAAGCCCGTGAGATTGCATGGGACGGCCATGAGAACGTCGTGTCCCCTGCGCTGCAGTTCTCGACCCATAGCCACGGTCGGCTCGACATCGCCCCGAGTTCCATAGCTTGCCAGCACAAATTTCACGACAGATCGTAGCCTTTCAGTTCTGTTGGGCTAGGTGATGTCTGGGGCATCGGTTATTGTCTCCGGTTCCTCGACTAGGCGGCAACTTCAGCGGCAATGACGCGATTGTCAAACGTCAAGGCAGTCGTCGAATCGGGTGCGTGAAGGACACCCCGTTGGTCTTCGTTTACGTGGCGCATGGGAAACCTGTCTGGCTCAACGAGATCACCGGACCACTCGTAATGCCTGAAGCACCGCGCTTACAACCGATCCAACACTCGAATTATTGATTTGTGGGATTCACCGGCGAGCCCGAATTCGACGATCAAGTCATGTGCAGTATCATCCCGCGGACCAAAGGTGAACCCCCCTCTGCCGCATGTCAGTACCACCGGGAGTGAGTCTAGACGGCTGTCGTTGCACTCACCCCCTTTTTGCATCACTCGAGCCAGATCGTTGCGACCGTTGGTCATACACGAACGTCGCCGGCTCTTCGGCCGGGACCGACCGACCCCCTTGGCGGCTACTACCCGGCGTGTCGGGGCCACCAAACGCTGAAGTGTGAAGTTTCTGTGATGCGCCTCACTTTCCGAAAACACGGGTAGCTTTCGGTGACGTATCGCTGCGGCGGCGTCCGGTGTTACAGCCCGAAGTTGTTGTGCCAGCGGAGCAACATGGCTCGGAACCGGTCCGGCCGGTACGCGCGCCTCGGCAAATCGACCGGTCGTCCGGCCGCACCGCAGTACCCTGGAAATGACGGTTACGAAAGTCCGGGCGATGGCGCCGACGCCATGGGCGTGAATGGCCCGGACACCGTCTTCCGCCGCCGCCGGCAAATACGACCGCATCGCCGTCGGTCATTACGCGCCACGGCGCCTGGGGTTCGTTATTACCCCAACGACACCCGGACTTCGCACATCGGCCTGCTCGGAGAGGTTTCTTTTCACGCGACGCCGTCAGCGGGAAATTCAGAAGATTAGGCGACGGACCGATTTACGGCAAACGCGCCGTGAGAAATCGCTATGCCCTTTTCGTCTTGACTCGCTGACCAAATTGATCGCGTGCCTTTTTCCTCAGCCCGCGACGGCTCCCGGCTCGAAGAATGGCGCGCCGTATTCGGTCACCGGCGAGAACCCGCGCTTGCGCGCCTTCTCGGCGGCCTTGCGGATCAGCGCATAGATGCCGACGAACGCGGCGTGGTCGGTCGCCACGAACGGGGTCAGCAGCCGGTTGTGCACCAGCGAGAAGGCCACGCCGCTCGACGGGTCGGTCCAGCCGAGCGAACCGCCCAGCCCGACGTGGCCGAAGCCGGGCATCACGTTGCCGATGGGCAGGCTGTGGTAGCCCAAGTGGAAAGCCAGCGGCATGAACAGGTTTCGGTCCGGACGCAGGCTCCGCCGACCGGTCAGGCCGGCGACCAACTCGCGGGACAGGAACCGGATGCCGTCGACCTCGCCGCCGTTCGCGATGGCGCCGTACATCCGTGCCAGCCCGCGGGCCGTCGCCACCCCGTTGGCCGCGGGGATCTCCGCGTCCAGCAAGGGGGTATCGCCCTGGACCGCGGCGACCATGCCCGGGAAGTACATGGACCGGAAGCCGCCGGACAGCTCGTTGGCGACCTTGCGCGTCACAAAGCTGAGGACCGGGTTCCGCACCAGGTTCTGCGGCGCGATGATCTCGGCCACCCGCGTCGGCGCCCCGGCCGGCGGGCGACCCAGGTACAACCCGTCGGTACCCAGCGGCTCGGCGAGCTCCTCGCGGATCAGGGCTCGCATGCCCTTTCCGGTCACGCCCCGGGCGAGGCCGGACATCAGCCAGCCGAAGGTCAGCGCGTGGTACGCCGACTTGCCCAGCAGCCGCCCCGGCGACGCCGCGGCCAGCCGTTCCTCCATCACGACGTGGTCGAGCAAGTCTTCACTGCTGGCGCCCCGCAGTCCCGACAAGCCGGCGGCGTGCCGCATCACGTCGCGCACGGTGAGGTTGCCCTTGCCGTTGGCGCCGAACTCCGGCCAGTACTCGGCGACGGGGGCCTCGTAGTCGATCAGCCCGCGGTCGGCGAGGCGGTGGATGACGGTGGCGGCCATGCCTTTGGTCGCCGAGAACACCATCGGTGCGCTGTCGGCCGACCACGGCCGGTGGCCGCCGCGATCGGACCAGCCGGTCCACACGTCGACGACGGGTTGACCGTCGAGGTACACGGCCAGCGCGCCGCCGCCGAACCGGCGGGCGGGAAACATCGTGGAAAAGCTGCGAACGACGCATCCGAAGTGTGAGTCCGCCGCGCCGGACACACGGTGACCTGCGTCAAGGTCATCGTGGACAGGGACCGCGCGGCGATCGACTCGGTTTTCCACCGTCACAATGTCAAATTTACTTGGATTTCACACCTTCCCGGAGCGAAATCTAGATTGTTTACCTATCCGTTAGTCTGACGCTGCCGTCAATATTTGCTCGGCGGCCAGCGCGGGGGTCAGTTCTCCCGCCTTGACCTGGCGCTCGACATCGGCGCGCATCTTGCGCACCTTGGGGTTGGCCAGCACCCGGTCCAAGACGGTGTCGCGCACCATCTGCCATGTCCAGTCGACCTGCTGGGCGCGCCGGCGCGCCTCGAACTCGCCGGCCTCGGTGAGCACCTGCCGATGGCGTTCGATGGTGTCCCACAGCTCCGTCAGACCGGTCCCCTCCATCGCGCTCATGGTGAGAACCGGTGGCCGCCAAAGTGTTTCGCGCGGGTGTATCAGCCTGATGGCCGAGGACAGTTCCCGGGCGGCCACCCGCGCCTCGGCGAGGTGTTCGCCGTCGGCCTTGTTCACCACCACGATGTCGGCCAGCTCGAGCACGCCCTTCTTGATGCCCTGCAGCTGATCGCCGCCGCGCGCCAGGGTCAGCAGGACGAACGTGTCGACCATGTTGGCCACCGTCACCTCGGACTGACCGACGCCGACGGTCTCGATGATGATCACGTCGAAACCGGCGGCCTCCAACAACACCACCGTCTCGCGGGTGGCCTTTGCTACGCCGCCCAGCGTGCCGGACGTCGGCGACGGGCGGATGTACGCGTCCGGGTGCACGGCCAGGCGCGCCATCCGGGTCTTGTCGCCGAGGATCGATCCGCCGCTGCGCGTCGACGACGGGTCGACGGCCAATACCGCCACCCGGTGGCCGTGCTCGATCAGGTGCATGCCGAGGGCCTCGATGGTGGTCGACTTGCCTACCCCGGGTGTTCCGGTGATGCCGACGCGATGTGCGTTGCCCGCGTCGGGCGTCAGCTCCAGCAGCAGCCGCTGCGCCTTCTCGTGATGATCGGCGCGGGTGGACTCCAGCAGCGTGATGGCCCGTGGCAGCGCCGCCCTGTCGCCACGGCGAACGGCGTCGGCCAGGTCGTCGACGGAATCGCTCTTGCGGCCGGCCATCTAGTCGAGCGGGTAACCCAGCCGCTCGGCCAGCTTGTGCAGCAGACCGATCGCGGCGTCGGCGATCACCGTCCCGGGCGGGAAGATGGCAGCGGCCCCGGCCTGGTACAGCTCGTCGAAGTCACCGGGCGGGATGACGCCACCGACCACGATCATGATGTCGGGCCGTCCCACCTCGGCGAGCGCGTCGCGCAGTGCCGGCACCAG
>NZ_LZJB01000399.1:0-47683 GCF_001666895.1 Mycobacterium sp. E3298 | reverse complement strand
CGGGGGCCGTCATGCTCGGGCTGATCGCCTTCGGCGGCGGGGGCGCGCTGCTGTTCGTCAAGGGCAGCGCGTGGGCGAGGGGGATCGGCATGGGACTGATGATCGGCTGGGCGCTCACCTCCATCTTCACCGTCGGCATCTGCACCGGATTGAACCCGATGCTCTACCACATCACCCGATGAACGGCATGGAACTGCGCGGTGACCGAATCCACCGCTACGTCAACGCTTTTGCCCCGCCGATATCCCACGCGCAGCCTAACGGCGATGACGAGCAGGGAGGGCAGCAGAAACCACTGCGGCCGGGTCAGGCCCAGCCACACCGTTTCGTTGGCGCGGAAGAACTCGACGAAAAACCGGAATACCGCGTAGCCGGCCACGTAGAGGACGAACAGCTCGCCCGGGTGGCTCACCCGGTTGCGCAGCCAGAGCAGCACCGCGAATGCGGCCAGCTGGAAGGCGATTTCGTAGAGGAACGACGGGTGCATCGCCGCGCCGGTGAGGCAGCCCGGGCACTTCGGCACGCCGGCGGGGGCATGCACGCCCCATGGCAGGTTCGTCGGGCGCCCCGGCGCCTCGGTGAGGTGGCAGCCGACCCGGCCGATCGCCATGCCGAGGGCGACGGCGGGGGCGAACAGGTCACCGGTCTTGCCGGTGTAGCCGCCGAGGCGCTTAGCGATCAGCACGCCGAGGTAGGCGCCCAGCAGCCCGCCCAGAATGCTGCGCGACCCGAATTCCCACGCCTGCAACATCGTCGGGTTGAGGCGGAGGTCCAGGTGCTCGGCCCAGCCGGACAGGCGCATTCCCACCGCGCCGCCGACGAGGGCGCCGGTCACCGCGACCAGCGATTGCTCGTTGACCTCTCCGCGCCGGCGGGCTTCGGCGATGAACACGACCGCGGCGGCCAGGACGCCCAGCGCCACGAAGACACCGTGCATCGGCAGCATCACCGAACCGATCCGCCAGTGCGGCACCACGCCGACAGACTATTACGTCGGGACCGCGTCAGCCGGTGGCCGGGCCCGCCCGCGCGGCGGCGCTCGCCGCGCTGCCGAAGACCGCCACGCGGACCGTGACGACCACATCCGGGCCGTCCACCGCACACCCGGTGTCGTCGGCCCGCATCCGCCGGGCCACCGCCGTCGCGCGGGCGCAGGCCGCATCGGCTCCGGACGGCAGCCGGGCCGCGGCGGCCAGCGCGGCCAGATCGGCCGCCGCCTGTGCGCGGTGACGCGCCACCACCACCGCACCCAGGTAAGCGCCGGCACCCGCGACGCCAAGCAACACCGCCACCATCCAGGCCGCGACCAGGGTGGCCGAGCCCCGATCATCCCGACGGCTCCGCCGCCGAGACCGCCTTGGCGGCAATGTCGAGCGCCGGCAACACCTTCGAGCGCGCGACGACGGTGGCAACCAGGAATTCACCTTCGCGGTGCACCTCGACCCGCGCCCCGCCGGGGGCGATGCGGCGGGCCGCGTTGAGGGCTGAGCGGTCGTCGCCGCGCGCGGCGAGCCTGGCGGCTTCGCGAGCGGCGTCCACGCAGCGAACCTGCATCGAGACGGCGGTGACACCGGCCAGACACAGCACCAGCACGACCACCAGGGTGGCGACGCCCAGGGCCGCCTCCACGGTGCTGGCGCCCGCACTGCCGGTCAGGCCTTGGTGTTGAGCGCGCGACCGATGATGTTGGTCAGCGCCGACACGATGGAGTCCCCGGTGACGACGGTGTACAGAATCGCACCGAAGGCGGCGGCCGCCACAGTGCCGATGGCGTATTCGACCGTGGACATGCCCGACTCGTCGGACACCACGACCGTCAGGCGCGCGATCAGCGACCGAAAAATGTTGTGCAGCAATGCTTCCCTTTCTCTTCACCATAATCCCGATTGAAAGACTTCGCCGGCGAGCCCCGCCACCACGGGAATGATTCCCAGGCACACGAACGCCGGCAGGAAACACAACCCGAGCGGCCCGGCGATCAGCACCCCGGCGCGTTCGGCGGCGGAGGTGGCCGCGTGCGCGGCACCGTGCCGGGAGTCTTCGGCCAACTCGGCGACTCCCTCGGCCAGCGCCGCACCCGAGGCCGCCGAACGCCGAGCGAGCCGCAGCAACGCCTCGACCTGCGCGTCGGCCTCGTGCGGCCGCCGATCCGGCGAGATCGTCCAGGCGACAACGGGATCGGCGCCCAACGCCAGCAGGTCGGCGGCGCGCCGCAGCACGCGGGCCAGCGCGGGCGGGGCGGACGCCGCGGCGGCGGACGCGGCGGCGGCCACGGCCATGCCGGCGCCCAGGCACACCGCCAGCACGTCGAGACAGGACGCGACCGCCAACGGGTCGGGGCCGTTCGCCATCCCGCGCCCCGGGCGCGGCCGATGCCGGCGGACCGGTGCGCGCGCCCGCGTTCGCACCAGCGCCGGGCCCGGACCGATCCACGCCGCCACAGCCAGCAACACCGCCGCCGTGGTCACGACCCGAGCCGATCGGTGATGCGGTCGGCCCATAACAGGCCGCCACACGCCAGCGCCGAACCCACCACCAACAGCCAGCCACCCGCGCGCCCATTGAACAGGAAGGCCAACGGTCGCGCGCCGATCAGCTCGCCCAGCAGCACGCCGAGCGCCGGCAGACCCGCCAGGATCGCCGCGGTCGCCCGCGCGCCGGCCATGTTCGACGTCACCCGGGCCGAAAATCGTTGCCGCTCGGCGATATCGCGCTGCGCGGCGCGCATCAGGGTGGCGATCGCCAGACCGTGCTGGCTGGCCAGCTGCCAGCCCAGCGCGAGGCGATCCCAATGCCCGGGCAGGGCCGACGATTTCGCCGCGGCGCGTAGGCCGGCCGCGACGTCGGCCCCCAACCTGGCCCGGGCCGCGACCGCCCGAAACGACTCCGCCACCGCACCGGCGGTTTCGCCGGCAGCCACCCCGAACGCGCGCACCGGGTGGGAGCCGACACGCAGCTCACCGACGAGCACGTCGAGCGCACCTTCCAGCGCCTGCCCCTCGCGCTGGGCGCACCGGGTGCGATGGCGGCGGCGATAGCGCAGGTTCGCGGTCGTGCCGACCACCGCGACGGCGAGCACCGTCGTCAGCGGTAACAACACCGCGGCCGCACCCACGGCGACCACGGCAAGGCAAGCCGCCTCGCGTGGCCCGGCGACCGGGCGCCACCGGCGGTTCGACGCCATCGGCGCCAGGCGGCGCCGCGGCGACGCCGGAAGCACGAGCAGCGCGAGCGCCAACAGCAGCGCACCGGTGGCCGGGCCGTTCATGCCGGCAACCTGCCCCGCAGCACGCGGTGTAAGAGCTCGGCTTCGTCGGTCATGCCTTCGTCGGCACGCCACACGGTGACCGCCCGCACCCGCCCCGCGACCTGGCGAAGAACGGCGACCTCGCCGAGCCTGCGCCGCCCGCTGCGGTCGCGCGCGACGTGCAACAGCACCTGCACGGCCGCGGCGAGCTGACTGTGCAGCGCCGCGCGATCGAGACCGCCCAGCGCGCCCAGCGCCTCCAGCCGGGCGGGGACCTCGGCCGGGTTGTTCGCGTGCACCGTGCCCGCTCCCCCGTCGTGGCCCGTGTTCAGCGCCGCGAGCAGGTCCACCACCTCGGCGCCCCGCACCTCGCCGACCACGATGCGGTCCGGCCGCATCCGCAGGGCCTGGCGAACGAGCTGGCGCACCGGAACTTCGCCGATGCCTTCGACATTCGCGCACCGCGCGACGAGTTTCACCAGGTGCGGGTGCCGGGGCGCCAGCTCGGCGGCATCCTCGACGCAGACGATCCGCTCGGTGGGCGCGACCGCGCCGAGCATCGCCGCCAACAGCGTCGTCTTGCCCGCTCCTGTTCCGCCGCACACCAGGAAGGCCAACCGGGCGGCGATGATGTCGGCGACCATCGCGGCGGCCTCGGGCGCCAGCGCGCCCGCCGCGATCAGGGCCGCCAGGTCCTGACTGGCCGGCCGCAGCACCCGCAATGACAGGCACGTGCCCGCGGCCGCCACCGGCGGCAGCACGGCGTGCAATCGCACCGCGAACCCGGCGCCGATCCCGGTCAGCTGGCCATCCACCCACGGCTGCGCGTCGTCCAGCCGGCGACCGGCCGCCAGCGCCAGCCGCTGCGCCAGGCGCCGCACCGCCGCTTCGTCGGCGAACCGGACCTGCGTGCGCCGCAAGCCATTTCCGTCGTCAACCCAGACCGCGTCGGGCGCGGTGACCAACACGTCCGTGGTGCCGTCGGCGCACAACAACGGCTCGAGGATGCGGCGCCGGTGAGCTCCGTCTGCAAGACCCGCAGGTTGGCCAGCACCTCGGTATCGCCGAGCATGCCGCCCGACTCGGCCCGAATGGCGGCGGCCACGACGTTGGCCCCCAGCGGCGCGGATTCGGCGGCCAGCCGCTCCCGTACCCGGTCGATCAGCGAACCACTCACGCGGCCTCGCCTTTTCGTGCCGGCCCCGACGCGCGCGGCAGCACCGCCAGCACCTGCCGAGCCGCCGCCGCGAGCGTAGATCGCCGCCCCAGACGCAGGCCGCCTCGCTCCAGCTGCTCGGCGACCCGGGGCTGTGCTTTGACCGACGCCAGCAACGGCAGCCCGGCGATCTCGGCGATCTCGGCTGCCCGCAACCCACCCGGTGATGGACCGCGCACCACCAATCCCACGTTGGGGTTGACCGCGGCGAGCACCGGCGCCAGCGCACCCGTCGCGGCGCACGCCGGCACGTCGCAGCGGCTGACCACGACGACGAGGTCGGCGGCATCCAGCGCGGCGTGCGCCGCATCGGTGAGACGGCGCGGCAGGTCGCAGACCACCGTCACCGCGCCGCGGCGGCCGGCGTCGACGATGGCGTGCACGGGGCCGGCCGCCAGCTCGTATCCGCGCCGGGTGCCGGAGAGCACGCTGATGCCCCGGTGCCGCGGCAACGCCGCCCGCACGGACGACCAGCTGAGCCGGCCGTCCTGCAGCGCCAGGTCCGGCCAGCGCAAGCCCGCCGCGTTCTCGGCGCCAAGCCGCAGATCGATCCCGCCGCCCCATGGGTCGAGGTCCACCAGCAGCGCGTCCGCCGCCGCGTGCGCCAAGCCGACCGCCAGCGTCGAGGCGCCGGCCCCGCCGCATCCCCCGATGACCGCGACCACCGCGCCGCGAGTCCCGTCGTCGCGCGACGATTCGGCCGCCTCTGCGAGCGCGCGCACCATGTCACGCTCCCGCTCGGGCAGCCGCAGCACGTGCTCGGCGCCGACGGCGACGGCCGCCGTCCATGTCGAGGTCGCCGGGTCGGCCGCCGCCAGCACGGTCACGTGAGCGCGGCGGGGCAGCGCCGCCCGCCCGCACCGTTCGGCCGCCGCCTCGTCCAGCACGACGGCCGCCGCCGCCGACCACGTCTTGCGGCTCACGACGCCACCGGCATGGACTACCCGGACGCCGACGGCCGCGGCCACGCGCTCCAAGTCGCGGCGCAGCTCCGGGTCCGCCAGCATCGCGAGCACGCCCGCGGGAGCCGTCGCGTCGGCCTGCGAGGTGCTCGTCACGTGCCCCACTCTGCGGGCCCGCGATATTGGACACCAGTCCCAAACTGCGGATTTGTGGAGAGAGACGCGAGTGTGCACAAACACGTCGGGCGGCGCACACGATGCGGAAAGCCCGCAACCAATCGGACGGCCACGCCAGGCGGCCCGGTGTCGGCGGAATTTACCCCAGAAAAGGGACGACCCCCGCCAGGGGGGGAGGAGGCGAGGGTCGTCGTGCATCAGCCCCGGGGGGTCGGGCTGATACACCCTCGGCTCAGGCCGAGTAATGCTTACTATACACATGACAAGCGGCGGTAACGCAATAGCTCTTTCTATGAAAGAACACGTTGAGCCGCAAAAACACTGCCGTTACCGTCGGTCCCACTTTGCTGAGCGGCCATTTCGGTCCCAGAACCGCAGCCCGGACCGACGACCCACCTATGCTGGGGCGGTGACCGTCTTCGACCCGGCCGAGGAGCAGCACACGTCGGCTACCACCGCTCCCCGCGCCCGCACAGCGGCCTTCTTCGACTTAGACAAGACCATCATCGCCAAGTCCAGCACGCTGGCTTTCAGCAAACCATTCTTCAACCAAGGACTGCTCAACCGCCGCGCCGTGCTCAAATCCAGCTACGCCCAGTTCATCTATCTGCTCTCCGGTGCTGATCATGACCAGATGGACCGGATGCGCATCCACATGACGAACATGGTCGCCGGTTGGGACGTGGAACAGGTCAAGTCGATCGTCAACGAAACTCTGCACGACATCGTGACGCCGCTGGTGTTCGCCGAAGCGGCGGACCTGATCGCCGCGCACAAATTGTGCGGCCGCGACGTCGTCGTGGTCTCCGCCTCCGGCGAGGAGATCGTGGCGCCGATCGCCCGTGCGCTTGGCGCCACCCACGCGATGGCGACCCGCATGGTCGTCGAGGACGGTCGGTACACCGGGGAGATAGCGTTCTATTGCTACGGCGAGGGCAAGGTGCAGGCGATCCGCGAGCTGGCCGCCCGCGAGGGCTACCCGCTGGAGCATTGCTACGCCTACTCCGACTCGATCACCGACCTGCCGATGCTCGAGTCCGTCGGCCACCCCAGCGTGGTGAATCCCGACCGTGGGCTGCGCCGGGAAGCCGTCGAGCGCGGTTGGCCGGTGCTGTCGTTCTCCCGGCCGGTGTCGCTGCGCGACCGCATCCCGGCACCGTCGGGCGCCGCGATCGCGACGACCGCCGCGGTGGGCGTCAGTGCGTTGGCCGCCGGCGCGGTCACCTATTCGCTGCTGCGCCGCTTCGCGTTCTAGGCCCCGCGTTTCGCAGCAAACGCATTTCCGCATCGGTGCGCGATTTCGAACAAAATTGGGCCTTGCTGCGCTAGAGGTCTAGTAGTACAAAGGAACCACGGAAGCCCGATGAGGCCAAGGTCGATCCGGAAGAGAAGGATCGTTCTCCCGAACCGGGCGCCCAGCACGGAACCCGGCACCCACGCGGAGTCATAGCCGCGATAATGGCAGAAGTGTTGCGGGCCTGCGTAATTGCGAAATACGGACGGTGTCGACGGCCCTTTGGGTGGGGTTGCAACCGGAAGTATCGCAAGATCGCCGAGGCCAACCCACGCAGCCCCGAAATGCACGCATGGTAACCGAGCTCCGTGTTAGCGGGCGGCGGACCGAATCCTTCGGGACGTCGCCCGCTTTACATTGTCCGGCGGTGTTTTCGCCCGGCTCCGGCTACCGATCCAGCTACCGGCTCGACACCGACTCCGCGATCGTCAACGCCTCCTGTGCACCGGCTCGCATCGCCCGGCAGCAGAGCAGCAGCCACGCCCCCACCCCGGCCGGAGTTCCATCCGCAAAGCCTTGCGCCGCATCGCGATAGTCGGCGGGCTGGCGCATCCAGCTCACCTCGGGTACCCCCAACCCGTGCGGGTCCAGCCCGCTGGCGATGGTCACCAACCGCGAGACCGCGCGGGCCACCACGCCGTCCGCGCTGCCGAACGGCCGCAGCGTCAACAGCTCGCCGTGCGCGACCGCGGCGACCACCGGCGCCGGTGCCTCGGTGCCACCACTCACCAAATCCGCCAGCAACTCCAGCCGCGGCCCGACGCCGGCATCGGCGCGGGGCCGGCCCAGCCGCTCCTCGTCGACTTGGTCGGCCGCCGCCAGCATGTGCAGCCGCGCGAGCGCCTGCAGCGGGGCCCGCCGCCACACCCCGACCAGCGGACCCTCGCCGCCCTCCAGCGCCTGCGCCACCCGCAGCGCCCCACCGAACACCGGATCGCTGACCACCGCCGCATCGGCGAGGTCCTCCAGCCGAACGGGGCCGCCGTCCAGCACCGACGAGGCGCGCGCGGCCCGCAACGCCGCCTCGGCGGCGGTCACCGGCCAGCCCCGCAGGTTGGCCCGGTGGCGATGGGCGCGGCCCAGCGCGTCGCGGGCCCGGTCACTGGCCTCGGCGACGCCCGGCAACTCCATCAGCGGGGCCAGTGGATCGGCGGTCACAGGTTGCCAACCTATCCCGGCTTCAACGATCGGGTGTCGGCGCCTTCGGGATGGCCTCCAGCAGCTGGCGGGTGTATTCGTGCCGGGGGCGGGTGAACAGCTCCTCGGTGGCGCCCCGCTCCACCACGCGGCCGGCGCGCATCACCAAGACGTCGTCGGCGATCTGCCGGATCACCGCCAGGTCGTGGCTGATGAACAGGTAGGCGAGGCCCAGCTCGGTTTGCAGGTCGGCCAGCAGATCCAAGATCTGCGCCTGCACCAGGACGTCGAGCGCGGAGACCGCCTCGTCGCAGACCAGCACGTCGGGCCGCAGTGCCAGCGCACGGGCGATCGCCACCCGCTGCCGTTGGCCGCCCGACAGCTCACGGGGCAGCCGCCCCAGCACCGACGACGGCAGGGCCACCTGTTCGACGAGGTCGCGCACCGCGCGCCCGCGCTGCCGGCGGTCGCCGACGCGGTGAATGCGCAGCGGTTCCTCGATGGCGCGAAACACCGTATACATGGGATCCAGGCTGCTGTAGGGGTTTTGAAAGATCGGCTGCACGCGGCGCCGGAAGGCCAGTTGCTGGTCCCGGCTCAGCGCGGCGTCGATGCGGGTGCCGTCGAAGACGACGGTGCCGGAGCTTGGCGCCAGCAGGCCGAGCACCATTCGCGCCAGGGTGGATTTGCCCGACCCCGATTCGCCGGCGATCGCCAGGGTGCTGGCCCGCCGCAGCCCGAACGAAACTCCCTCCACCGCAATGACTTCCGCCCGTCTCCACGGCACACCGCGCGAGTCGCGGTAGACCTTGGTCAGCTCCGAGGCGACCAGGACCGCGTCGGACCCGCCGTCGTCCGCCGGACGCGGCCGGGCGGGGCTCCGCACCGTCAGCGACGGCGCGGCGGCCACCAGCCGCCGGGTGTACTCGTGCTGCGGCTCGCGCAGGATCGACCGCGCCGCACCGGATTCCACCACGGCGCCCTCGCGCATCACGACGACGGACCCGGCGCGTTCTGCGGCCAGCGCCAGGTCGTGGGTGATCAGGAGCAGCGCGGTGCCGAGTTCCGCGGTCAGCCCCTGCAGGTGGTCGAGCACCTGACGCTGCACGGTGACATCCAGCGCCGACGTCGGCTCGTCGGCGATCAGCAGCCGCGGCCGGCCCGCCAACCCGATCGCGATCAGTGCGCGCTGGCACATGCCGCCGGACAGCTGGTGCGGGTAGCGGCCCGCTTGTTTCGCCGGGTCCGGCATGCCGGCCTGACCGAGCAGCTCGACCGCGCGCCGCCGCGTCTGCCGGTCGGAAGTGTTGGCCCGCAACGCTTCCGAGACCTGGAAACCGACCTTCCAGACCGGGTTGAGATTGCTCATCAGGTCCTGTGGAATGTAGCCGATCTCGCGCCCCCGGATGGCGCGCAGCGTCCGTCGGTTGCCGCCGGCGATGTCGGAACCGTCGAAGACGATGCGCCCGGCGGTGATCCGCCCGCCGGGGGGAAGCAGCCCGAGGATCGCGGCCGCCGTGGTGGATTTCCCCGATCCCGATTCGCCGACCACCGCGATGGTTTCGCCCGGCAGGACGGTGAGGTCCACGCCGCGGACGGCGGCGTGATCGCCGAAGCTGACTCGGAGCCCCTCGACGGCCAGCAACGGCGCGCCGGTCACGGCCGCCACGCTCGGGACGCCGGGTCCAGGGCGTCGCGCAACGCGTCACCCATCATCATGAACGCCAGGACCGTGATCGCCAGCGCGCCGGCCGGGTAGAACAGAATCGGCGAGCCCGCCCGCAGCCGCGTCTGGGCGAGGTTGATGTCGCCACCCCAGGAGACCACCGTCGGCGGCAGCCCGACGCCCAGGTAGGACAGCGTGGCTTCGGTGACGATGAAGGCGCCAAGGGCGATGGTGGCCATCGCGATGACCGGGCCCAGTGCGTTGGGCAGCGCGTGGCGCAGCAGTATCTGAAAGCGACTCAGCCCCAATGCTTTCGCGGCGAGCACGTAATCGCTGGCGCGCACGGAGAGCACCGATCCGCGGGCGATGCGGGCCACCTGTGGCCAGCCGAACAAGGCGAGGATGGCGATGACGGTCCACACCGTGCGGTGGTGCATGACCTGCATGAGCACGATGGCCGCCAACAGCAGCGGCAGGCCGAAGAAGACGTCGCTGACGCGGGAGACCAGCGTGTCGACCCAGCCCCCGTAGAAGCCGGCCAGCGCGCCGAGCGCGCCGCCGACGACGAACACCACCACCGCGGCCCCCAGGCCGACGGTGACCGAGGCCCGCGCGCCGTAGACGGTGCGGGCGTAGACGTCGTGGCCTTGCAGGTCCGTGCCGAACCAGTGCGCGCCCGATGGCGGAAGCAGGCTCTGGCTGGGATCGGCGTAACTCGGGTCGGCCCCGGTGAACAACGCCGGAAACGTGGCGACCGCAACGATAAACAGGATCAGCAGGCCGGCGAAGACGAACTTCGGCCGGCCGCGCAGCCCCCGCCACGTGTCGCGCCAGAAGCCGCTGCGCTCAGCCATACCGGATCCTCGGATCCAGCGTGGCATACAGCAGGTCCACCGCGAGGTTGGTGATCAGGTAGATCAGCACCAGCACCGTCACGATCGACACCACGGTCGGCGCCTCCTGGCGGGTGACGGCCTGATACAACACACCGCCGACGCCGTGGATGTTGAAAATTCCTTCCGTGACAATGGCTCCGCCCATCAGCGCCCCGAGGTCCGCCCCCAGGAACGTCACCACCGGGATCAGCGAATTGCGCAGGATGTGCACGGTCACCACGCGCGGCCGGGACAACCCCTTGGCGGTGGCGGTGCGGACATGGTCGGCGTGCGCGTTGGCGGCGACCGCCGACCGGGTCAACCGCACCACGTAGGCGAACGACACCGAACCCAGCACGACGCCGGGTAGCAGCAGGCGCCCGATCGTCGACCTCTCGCCCACCGTGACCGGTGCGATGCCCAGCTTCACCCCGAACACGAACTGGGCCAGGAACCCCAGCACGAAGATGGGGACCGCGATGATGACGAGCCCCGCGATCAGGACGGTCGAGTCGAAGATCCCGCCGGTGCGCAGCCCGGCGATCACCCCGAAGCCGATGCCCAGCACCGCTTCGACGACCAGGGCGATCAGCGCCAGCCGCAGAGTCACCGGAAAGGCGTGTGCGAGAACGTCGCTCACCGGCAGCCCCGAGTAGGAGCGGCCCAAGTCACCGTGCAGGACGCCGCCGAGGTAGCGCAGGTACTGGACGATGAACGGGTCGTCGAGGTGGTAGCGGGCCCGAAGCTGCGCGGCGACCTCGGGCGTCAGCGGGCGGTCCCCGGCGATCGCGGCCACCGGGTCGCCGGGCAACAGGAACACCATGCCGTAGATCAGCAACGTGGCGCCGAGGAAGACGGGAACCATGACGGCGATCCGGCGCGCGATGTAGGAACCCATGCCGTTACGCCTTAACGATGTTCTCGTAGTCGGGCAGACCGTTCCACGTGAGCTTGACGCCGCTCACCGGCGACGACCATCCGACCACCGCGATGTAGTACCACAGCGGCACGGCGGGCATGTCGCGCAACAGGATCCGCTGGGCCTTATTGACCAGCACGTCCGCCTGTTGCAGGTCGGGTGCGGCCTCGGCGGCGGCGAGGCCGGCGTCGAAGTCCCGGTTCGAGTATCCGACGTCGTTGGATCCCGCTCCGGTGGCGTACAGCGGGGCGAGGAACTCGATCATCGACGGGTAGTCGCCGATCCAGCCCGCGCGGAACGCGGTATCGATGGTGCGGTTGGTGATCTGGGTGCGGAAACCCGCGAACGTGGGGTGGGGCGCGCCGGCCGCGTCGATACCGAGCACGTTCTTGATGCTGTTGGCCACGGCGTCCACCCACTCCTGATGGCCGCTGTCGGCGTTGTAGGCGATCGAGTACCGTCCGCTCCATGGCGAGATCGCGTTGGCTTGCGCCCAGAGTTGGCGGGCCCGTTCGGGATTGAAGTCCAATGCGTCGTTGCCCGGGATGTGCGGATCGAATCCGGGCAACGAGCTCGCGGTGAAGTCGCGGGCAGGGCTGCGGGTGGCGTTGAAGATCTGCCGGCAGATCTGTGGCCGGTTGATCGCAGCCGACAACGCCAACCGGCGCAGCCGGCCTTCTTCGCCGCCGAAATGCGGCAGCCGCAGTGGCGTGTCGAGCGATTGGCTGACCGCGACCGGTCCACTGGCCGCGTTGCCGCCCAGGTCACGCTTGTAGATTGTGAGTGCACTCGACGGAATCGTGTCCAGCACATCGAGATTGCCCGACAGCAGGTCGGCGTAGGCGGTGTCGAGGTTGGCGTAGAACTCGAACCGCAGGCCCTTGTTGTGGGGCTTGCGACTGCCGTGGTAGTCGGGGTTGGGTTTCAGGTCGATCTTGACGTTGTGTTCCCAGGCCGGCCCGTCGGGACCGTCAGCCAACTCGTAGGGGCCGTTGCCGACCGGGTTGCGGCCGAACGCGGCCATGTCCCGAAAAGCCCTTTCCGGCAACGGGTAAAAGGCATTGTGTCCCAGCCGCAACGTGAAGTCGACGGTCGGCGCCTTGAGCCGCACGTCGAACTCGAGATCGTTGACGACTTGCAGCCCGGACATGGTGGTCCGGGCCGGCTTCCCGTCTGCGGTCAGGGCGGCGACCTCGTCGTACCCGACGATCGGGCTGAAAAAGCTTTGTTGCAGTTGGGCATTGGTGCTCAGCGCGCCGTAATTCCACGCGTCGACGAACGAATGGGCCGTCACCGGCGAGCCGTCGGTGAACTTCCAGCCGGGCTTGAGCAAGATCCGGTAGTTCACGTTGTCGGTGGTCTCGACCGACCGCGCCACTTCCGGTGAGGGTTTGCCTGCGGCGTCATAGGACACCAAGCCGGCGAACAGCCGATCCAGGATTCGCCCGCCGAGGCTGTCGTTCGTGCCGGTCGGAACCAGCGGGTTCGGCGGTTCCCCGCCGTTGACCACCACCAGCTCGGGGCTCAGGGCCCCGCCGCCGCAACCCGTGAGCGCGGCGAGCGCCACGACCACGGTGGCCGCCACGGCCCGCATCCGGTGCATGACCCGACCCTAGGGCCTGCCGCGCAGCGGCGGTGAAGTGCCCGCACGGGCTTCGGCGACCTACGATCCCGTGGTGGTCGTCGCGTATCTTGCCTCCGCCGAGGATTCCGCCGTGCACGCGGGCCGGCTGATGTTCTTGCTCGGCCTCCCGACGGCCGGCTTGATCTGTCTGGTGATCGGGCTGTGGGAGCTCTCGCGTGGCCGCCGAAAGCAACCCCCGCCCGCCTACCCGTATCCCCCGGGCCCGCCACCGCAGGCGATCGGCTACCCCGGTTGGCCCCTCCCGGTTACCCGCCCGGGGCCCCGCCGCGGCCGCGGACGAGCAAGTCCGCCACCACGCTGATCACCGTCGGTTTGGTCTTGGTGGCGCTGGGCGGGTTCGGGATCGTCAGCCACGCCGCGCGCGCGATCTCGAGCCAAAAGGACGAGTCCTTGCTGCGGGTGGGCGATTGCATCAGCGAAAGTGATTACCGGGCAAACCGTTTCGACGCCCGCCTGATCAGCGGCTGTAGCGACCCCGCGGCGACTTACGAACTCGCGTTCAAGGGGAATGCCTCGGACAGCTGCCCCGACGGTAAACGGGAGCACTCGATCTACGAGCGTGCGAGCAACCACTCGACGACACTGTGCTTTCTCATCAACCTGCAACAGGGCCGTTGCTATCTGTACATCAGCGACGGCGAAGCCGTGAGCCTGAGGCCGGGCGACTGCGGCGACTCAAACCGGGTACAGGTGAAAATCCTGCAGCGCATCGATGGCAGCACGGACAAAACCCAATGCCCGCAATGGTCAAAGGGCGTCAGCTACCCGGAGCCGGCCCGCGTGTATTGCCTGGCGAGGGCCGACTCGTAACGTCACTCAGACGGGCGTCACCGGATGCACCTGCAGCGCGCAGGCGTCGATGGTGGCCGGCACGCTCAGCACGACGGTCGTGTCCGGCGGATTGACCAGCAGATCGGTGTAGGTCGGGCACGGCTCGCCGTTCGCGTCGATGGCCACCCCCTCCACCACGGCCTGCGCCTGGGTGGACAAGGACAGGATCACGGTGGGCGGCACGTCGGCGCCGCCGGGTAGGCCGCCCATGTAGCCGCGCAGGGTGGGCTGGGCGTGGATCAGCGGTCCGCCGGACCCCGAGTCGACGCCGGGATATCCGGTCAGCGTGCAGGGCTCCGCGCCGCCGGCAAGGCTGAACACCAGCGTGGCCCCGCGGTGGCCCACGGCGGCCTGGGTCGGCGATGCGGTGACGGCGATCTGGTCCGACCAGCACGGGGTTGGTGCGTCGGCGGTGTCGATCGGGACGGCCCGCGCCGCTGGCCCCGGCAGGGCGGCGGCCGCGTAAACCGTTGCGGCCGCGGCGAAGCTGGGAACGAGTCGGCGGATGCGCCGCCGCTGGCCGGGCACACCGGTGATTATCCGTCATGGGGCTGCGGTTCGACCTGAATTTGAAGCTTCCCTTTTTACCTTGCGGCGTTAGGCTCTGACGGTTGACGAGCCTCGACACTAGGAGGAAGCCAGTGACCACCACCGACGCCGTAGGCCCGTCGTCGTATCCCCCGCCGCCGGCGTTCGCCGAGCAGGCCAACGCCGGCGAGGAGTTGTATCGCGAGGCCGAAGAGGACCGGCTGGCCTTCTGGGCCGAACAGGCGAACCGGCTCTCCTGGTCGACGCCGTTCACCGAGGTGCTCGACTGGTCGCAGGCGCCGTTCGCGAAATGGTTCGCCGACGGCAAGCTCAACGTCGCCTACAACTGCGTGGACCGCCACGTCGAGGCCGGCCTCGGCGACCGCGTCGCCATCCACTGGGAGGGCGAGCCCGGCGACAGCCGCAGCCTGAGCTATTCCGAGCTGCAGGCCGAGGTGTGCAAGGCGGCCAACGCGCTGACCGCCCTGGGCCTGGTCGCCGGCGACCGCGTCGCGATCTACCTGCCGTTGATCCCCGAAGCGGTGATATCGATGCTCGCCTGCGCCCGGCTGGGCATCATGCACAGCGTGGTGTTCGCCGGCTTCACCGCGAAGGCGCTACGGGCCCGCATCGCCGATGCCCAGGCCAAGTTGGTGATCACCAGCGACGGGCAGTTCCGCCGCGGCAAGCCCGCACCGTTGAAGGACGCCGCCGACGAGGCGGTCGACGATCCCGAGAGCCCCGTCGAGCACATCCTGGTGGTGCGGCGCACCGGGATCGACGTGTCGTGGAACGACGACCGCGACGTGTGGTGGCACGACGTCGTCGACGACGCGTCGCCCGAACACACGCCGGAGCCCTTCGACGCGGAGCAGCCACTGTTCCTGCTGTACACCTCCGGCACCACCGGCAAGCCCAAGGGCATCGTGCACACCAGCGGCGGCTACCTGACCCAGTGCTCCTACACGCACTACTACATCTTCGACATCAAGCCCGAACGCGACGTCTTCTGGTGCACCGCCGACATCGGCTGGGTCACCGGCCACACCTACGGCGTCTACGGCCCGCTGTCCAACGGGGTCACCGAGGTGCTCTACGAGGGCACGCCCGACTCGCCGACCCAGCACCGGCACTTCGAGATCATCGAAAAGTACGGCGTCACAATCTATTACACCGCGCCGACGCTCATCCGGACGTTCATGAAGTGGGGCCGCGAGATTCCCGACGCGCATGACCTGTCCAGCCTGCGACTGCTGGGCACCGTGGGCGAGCCGATCAACCCCGAGGCGTGGCGCTGGTACCGCAAGGTGATCGGCGCCGACAGCCTGCCGATCGTCGACACCTGGTGGCAGACCGAGACGGGCGCGGCGATGATCTCCCCGCTGCCCGGCGTCGCCGCGGCCAAACCGGGTTCGGCGATGAGGGCGCTGCCGGGCATCTCCGCGAGCATCGTCGACGACCACGGCGAACACCTGACGCCCACCGTCCATCACGGCGAACACGTCACCGGCTACCTGGTGTTGGACCAGCCGTGGCCGTCCATGCTGCGCGGCATCTGGGGCGACCCGGACCGCTACGTCGAGACCTACTGGTCTCGGTTCGCCGAGCAGGGCTGGTATTTCGCCGGGGACAGCGCCTATTACGACCGCGACGGCGCCATCTGGGTGGTGGGCCGCATCGACGACGTGATGAACGTGTCGGGGCACCGGCTCTCGAGCGCCGAGTTGGAGTCGGCGCTCGTCGGCCACCACGGAGTGGCCGAGGCCGCGGTGGTCGCCAAGACCGACGAGACCACGGGCCAGGCCGTCTGTGCGTTCGTCGTCTTGTGCGCCGAGTACGAGGTGCACGACGGAATCGTCGACGAGCTGCGCGCCGAGGTGGCCCGCGAGATCTCACCCATCGCCAAGCCGCGGGAGATTCACGTGGTGCCCGAACTGCCCAAGACCCGCAGCGGCAAGATCATGCGCAGGCTCCTGCGTGACGTCGCCGAGAAGCGGGAACTCGGAGACACGTCGACCCTGCTGGACCCCGGCGTTTTCGACGCGATCCAGGCCGCGAAGTAGCTCAGATCAGGCCGGTAGCGGGGTGAAACCCGCGCCCGGCCGGTGCTTGGCGTTGACGTCGGCCAGGATCGCGTTGAAGGACTGCACCACGGCCGGCGTGTGCAGCGGGATGTACTTGATGATGCAGGTCGGCAGGTTGTCGCTGAACGCCCCGTGGATCATGCCGACCAGCATGTTGTTCACCGTCACCGGCGCGCCGGAATCGCCGGGCTGCCCGCACACCTGCATGACGATCGTGCCGGGGTCCTGGCCCGGGCCCCAGGTGACGCCGCACGAGTTCCCGGTGGTGCGGCCCTGCTTGCAGGCGATCTCGCCGAAGGCCGGGTCCGGGCCCAGGCCGTTGATCGCGAAGCCGTTGTAGTTGGCCGTCGGTGTCACCTTCGCGGGATCGAACTTGATGACCGCGTAGTCCAGGTTGTCGTTGCCGGCCACCATGGTGCCCAGGGTGCCGGCGTTCTCCGCGCCCTCGGCGGCGACCTGCGCGCCCGGGCCGCCGCAGTGCGCCGAGGTGAAGCCGATCAGGTCTCCGGCGGTATCGCCCCCGATGGTCGTCAGGGTGCACATGGTGTCCCCGTTGATGACGATGCCGGCGCCGCCGCCCATCGGGATCCTGACATCGGCGGCCGCGGCGCGCACGGGGTAGCCCACCAGGACCAGGAGCGCCGCCCCCATTGCCGCCACGAAGCACCGGTGCGCCGTCTGCACAGCACCACTCCCATCGACAGGCCGGACCCGGACCGGCTTGGCCAGTCTAGTCGGCCGGGCCCCTCGCCCGCCGTGCCCAGCGCGGCCCGCGGGGCGATGGCCCCGGGGCGGTGTGATGCGGCAACGGCCCGCCTCGCGCGTGGGCCCCCGGCAAAGGGCCTGGTTCGGCGCGTTCCGATCGGGTATCAGTTGGCCGACGGGCCGGAGACGGCCTGGTCGACCCGGACCCGGACGTGGCCGGCTTCGGCTGGCCTCGTCTGGCCCGGCGGCGCATGGCAACATGAACCGCGACGACAGCGAGCCGGGCAGTGACGAAAGAGGGGACCGTCTGTGAGCAAAGCCGATGGCAAGAACGGTGTGCCCAGCACCCTGACCACGATCCCCCTCGCCGACCCGCACGCCCGCCCCGCGGAGCCGTCGATCGGTGACCTGATCAAGGACGCGACCACCCAGGTGTCCACGCTGGTGCGCGCCGAGGTGGAGCTGGCCCGCGCGGAGATCACCCGCGATGTCAAGAAAGGCCTGACCGGCAGCGTCTTCTTCATCGCCGCGCTGGTGGTGCTGTTCTACTCCACCTTCTTTTTCTTCTTCTTCGTGGCCGAGCTGCTCGACACCTGGCTGTGGCGCTGGGCGGCTTTCCTGATCGTGTTCGGAATTCAGGTGGTGGTCGGGGCCGTGCTGGCCCTGCTGGGCTTCCTCAAGGTGCGCCGGATCCGCGGGCCGCGGGAGACCATCGAGTCGGTCAAGGAGACGCGCACCGCACTCACCCCGGGTCACGACAAGGCGCAGGGCGCGGTCAGGCAGCTCGATGGGCGCGGGAAGCACGAGAAGCCCGAATCCGATCCGTCGGGTTGGTAAATGGCACCGCCGGACCCGTCGGTAACCCGCATCGACGGGCCGTGGCGGCATTTCGACGTGCACGCCAACGGGATCCGGTTCCATGTCGTGGAGGCGCTGCCCGCCGACACCGACTCGGCCGCGCCGCCCACGGCCCGACCGCTGGTGATGCTGCTGCATGGTTTCGGTTCGTTCTGGTGGTCGTGGCGCCATCAGCTGCGGGGACTGACCGGGGCGCGGGTGGTCGCGGTCGACCTTCGTGGCTACGGCGGCAGCGATAAGCCCCCCCGGGGCTACGACGGCTGGACGCTGGCCGGCGACACCGCGGGCCTCATCCGCGCGCTGGGCCACTCCTCGGCGACGCTGGTCGGCCACGCCGACGGCGGGCTGGCGTGCTGGGCCACCGCGCTGCTGCACGCGCGGTTGGTGTCGGCCATCGCGCTGGTCAGTTCCCCGCACCCCGCGGCCCTGCGCCGGTCCACGCTGACCCGCCGCGACCAGGGTTACGCGCTGTTGGCGACGCTGCTGCGCTACCAGGTGCCCGTGTGGCCGGAACGGCTGCTGACCCGCGACAACGGGGCCGAGATCGAGCGCCTCGTCCGCAGCCGCAGCTGCGCGAAATGGGTTGCCTCCGAAGACTTTTCCGAAGCCATCCGCTACCAGCGGCTGGCGATCCAGATTCCCTCGGCGGCGCACTGCGCGCTGGAATATCAGCGCTGGGCGGTTCGCAGCCAACTGCGTGATGAGGGCCGGCGATTCATGAAGTCGATGAGCCGGCAGCTCGGCGTGCCGCTGCTACACCTGCGCGGCGAGGCCGACCCCTACGTACTGGCCGACCCGGTCGACCGGACGCAGCGTTATGCCCCGCAGGGGCGTTACGTATCCGTCGCCGGCGCAGGGCATTTCAGCCACGAGGAGGCGCCGGAGGAAATCAACCGGCACTTGATGCGGTTCCTGGACTCCGTGGTCAGCTGACGCAGGCGCCGGTGGTGACCTGTTGGGTGTCGCCGATCTTGGCGAGCTGACTGTTCACCTCGTCGGCCGTCAACACGAACCCGGTGTCGGGGTCGTCGACGGCGGCACCGAACACGACGCCGAGCACCTGACCGTTCAGGTCGATCAATGGCCCGCCCGAATTCCCTTGCTCCACATTAGCTCTGATGGTGTAGACGTCGCGGGTGACCGGGGCGGGGTCGCGGTAGATGTCGGGGCCGCTGAGCTTGATGACCTCGCGGATGCGGGCCGGGGTGGCGGTGAAGTTGCCGCCGCCGGGATAACCGAGCACCACGACGCTGGTACCGGTTTTCGCCTCGGTCTGCGCGAAGGCCAACGGCGGGGGCGGCAGGTTGGGGACGGCGAGGATCGCGATGTCGACCGACGGGTCGTAGGACACGACGGTGGCGTCCAGCGGGCTTCCGCTGGCGTAGATCTGCACGCTGTTGGAGCCGGCCACCACGTGCGCGTTGGTCATCACACGGTCGGGTGCGACCACAAACCCACTGCCCTCCAACACTTTCTGGCAACTCGGCGCCAGGCTGCGCACCTTGACGACGCTGGGCGCGGTGGACTGAACCACCGGATTGTTGGCCAGCGCAGGGTCCGGCGAGGCGACCGGGATCACCGGGGTGCGGCTGAACGGCTCCAGCACCGCGGGCAGGCCCGAGGTGTTCAGCAGCGCCGAAAGCCGTTTGGGCACCGTCTTCAGCCACGGCGGGGCGACCTCGTTGACCTGGGCCAGCACCCGCGAGCCGCGGACTGCGGCGGCCAGCTCCGGCTGGTCCTTGGACTGCGTCAGCGGCGTGGCCAGCAACCAGGCCGCGGTCAAGACCACCACCAACTGGACGCCCACCCCGATGAACGAGTCGACCGTGCGGATGGTGCGGCTGCGGATCGCGCCGCGCACCGCCCGTCCAAGCACAACTCCGGCGACCTCGCCGATGACCACCAGCGCGAGGATCAAGAACAGGGCGGCGAACAGCTTGGCCCGCGGCGCCGCGATGTGGCTGACCAGGTGGGGCGCCAGCAGCACACCCGCGATCGCGCCCAGCAACACCCCGACGAACGAGAACATTGAGCCCACCGCGCCGGACCGCCAGCCCGAGACGGCCGCGATGAAGGCGACCGACAGCACGGCGATGTCCAGCCACTGGGACGGGGTCATCGAGTTCATGTTCATCGGTGGGCACCACCCTGGTCGCCGACCAGCGCCATCGCCGCGTCCAATTCGCGGACGTCGGTGGTGTCCCAGGGCTGGGCCCAGCCGGCGACGTCGAGCATCGCACAAATCACCTGGCCAGTGAATCCCCAAACCAGCATCTCATTCAGCAGAAACGCCGGTCCGGCCCACCGGCGCCCGAGGTCGCCCCGATACACCATCAGCCGGTTGGCCGGATTGATGAAGGCGCGCAACGGAACTCGCGCGACGATCGCGGTTTCGGCCTCGTTGACGACGGCCACCGGACCCGGATCCGGCGAGTAGGCCAGCACCGGGACGACGTGAAACCGCGACGGCGCGATGAACGTGCGTTCCATCGTGACCAGGGGGCGCAACCGGGAGACGTCGATCCCGGTCTCCTCCTGAGCTTCCCGCAGGGCGGTGGCCACCGGGCCGTCGTCCGTCGGATCGGAGGCTCCGCCGGGGAACGCGGCCTGGCCCGCGTGGTGGCGCAGCGTGGAGGCCCGCACGGTGACCAGTAAGTCGGCGTCGTCGGGGACGCCGCCGTCGGCCGCCGCGGACTCCGGCCCGGAGAACAACACCAGGACGGCGGCTTCCCGGCCGCTGCCGCGCAGCGCCGATACCGCCTTGCCGGTGATTAAGGCCAGCACGTCGGCCGGCAGCCGGCGCCGGTACGCCTCCGGCATCCGCTCGACGTTATCGACCAGGGGGCGCAGCCACGGCGGGGAGGCGTCGGGCGTCAGGGGCAGCGCCGCGCGCGCGGCGCCCTGGGCCGCACCGCCCGCGGGCGGGGGCGTGCCCCCAACACTCACCGGGCGCTCCAGTCGGTCCAATTTTCGGCTTATCCCTTGTCTTTTCCGACCGCGGCCGCGATCTCGTCGGCACTGTCGAAGGCCCGCGGCAGCATCTGCGCAACGCTACCGTCCGGCCGCAGAACCACCGTCGCGGGCATGACGTTTACGACACCGAGCGCCGCCGCGACCCGGCGGCGGCCGTCCTGCAGGGTCGGCAGCCGAACGCCCAGTTCGGCCAGCCGCAGCAACGCGGCCGTCTCGTTCTCGTCCTGATGCACCGTCACCACCGTCACGTCCGGCCCGGCCCGGCGTTGATACTCCGCCATCGCGGGCAGTTCGGCCGCACACGGCGCGCACCAATACGCCCAGAGGTTGAGGACCACCCGACGCCCGGCCAGCGCGCGAGCGACGTCGACAACCGAGCCGTCCGCCGCGCAATCGACCGTGATCCCCCGCAGCGCCGGCGGTCCGGGACCGTCGCCGGCGCCCGGACAGGGCGCCAGATCGGCCCGCTGCCGCGGCCCCGCCAGCGCCGCCGGCGTGTCGGCGTCCCGGTGTTCACGGTCCGGCGCGTTCACCGCGGTGCCGGGCCGGGTCGTCGTCGCGGACTGGTCGCGCAGCTGGGCCACCAGGGCCGCGACCAACGCCGCCACCACCGCGAGGATCGCGATCGTCCAGCGCGTGGTGCGCGTCAAGGCCGTGCTCTACAGGCCGGCCAGCGCCAGCAGGTGCTCGGTCTCCGGGCCGCGCACCAGGGGCGCCGCCAGCAGCGGCTCGGTGGGGCCGAGGCCGAAGGACGGGCAGTCCTTGGCCACCACGCACACCCCGCAGGCCGGCTTGCGCGCGTGGCACACCCGTCGGCCATGGAAGATCACCCGGTGGCTCAACATGGTCCACTCGCTGCGTTCGATCAGTTCGCCCGCCGCGCGCTCGATCTTGACCGGGTCCTTGTCGGTGGTCCAGCGCCAGCGGTGCAGCAGCCGGGCGAAATGGGTGTCGACGGTGATGCCGGGAACCCCAAAAGCGTTGCCCAAGATGACGTTGGCGGTCTTGCGGCCCACCCCGGGCAGCGTGACCAGTTCTTCCATGGTGGAGGGCACCTCGCCGTCGAACCGTTCGACCAGGGCCTGACCGAGGCCGATGAGCGAGGTCGCCTTGTTCCGGAAGAACCCCGTCGGGCGGATGAGCGCTTCCAGTTCGTCGCGGTCGGCCTGCGCGTAGTCCAGCGCGCTGGGGTACCGCTTGAACAAGGCCGGCGTCGTCAGGTTCACCCTCTTGTCGGTGCTCTGCGCGGACAGGATGGTGGCGACCGTCAGCTCCAGTGGCGTGGTGAAGTCCAGCTCGCAGTGCGCGTCCGGAAACGCCTGCGCGAGCGCCCGATTCATCCGGCGGGCCCGTCGCACCAGGCCGACCCGGGTCTCCTCGGCCCACCGTTGCCCGGTGTCACCGCCCGCAGGGGCCGATGCCGACTTCGCCCGCCCGGACGACTTTGCCGCTGTCACCTACGACAGAGTACTGATTTCGTGATCTCGCCGAGACCTCGTGTTGATTGAAGGCCCTGTTTACTCTCCTTGTGTCATGGTTGCTGGTGGCCTGCGTTCCTGGGCTACTGATGCTGGCGGCGCTCGGCTTGGGACGGCTCGAACGGGGGCTGGCCCGCGAGGACGTCGCGATGATCGCGGTCACCGAGCTTTTCGAACACACCGAGCTCGTGGACCTGCGCACGTTGGCGCGGGAGGGCATGCCCGAGGCGCTGGAGCTCCTGCATCGCCGCGATGCCCGGGAACTCGCCGAGGCCGCGCTGGCCGGGCTGACGGCCGCGCCGCGCCACGCCGCGCCGTCGTTTGCCGCCAGCTTCATCGACCACACCGAGCTGACATTGCCGACGCGAATACACGCGCATTCGCGGATCAATCCGCAGTTTAGGGCCACTAGACACGTCAATCGTGTGTAGCGTTGCACGTTGGACAAAATGTCCTACCGCTAGACTCATCACGCGAGCACGGGATTAACCTGGCCGTATCACAAACATTGAAACTTTGAAGAGGCAATGTGGACGAGATCCTGGCAAGGGCAGGAATCTTCCAAGGGGTTGAGCCGGGCGCGGTCGCCGCGCTTACCAAGCAGCTGCAACCCGTCGACTTTCCCCGTGGGCACACGGTCTTCGCCGAAGGCGAGCCGGGCGATCGGCTCTACATCATCGTCTCCGGGAAGGTGAAGATCGGCCGTCGCTCACCCGATGGCCGGGAGAACCTGCTGACGATCATGGGCCCGTCGGACATGTTCGGCGAATTGTCGATTTTCGACCCGGGCCCGCGGACCTCCAGCGCGACCACCATCACCGAGGTGCGCGCGGTGTCGATGGACCGCGACGCGCTGCGGGCGTGGATCGCCGACCGCCCCGAGATCGCCGAGCAGCTGTTGCGGGTGCTGGCCCGGCGGCTGCGCCGCACCAACAACAATCTGGCCGACCTGATCTTCACCGACGTGCCCGGCCGGGTGGCCAAGCAGCTGCTGCAGCTCGCCCAGCGTTTCGGCACCCAGGAGGGTGGCGCCATGCGGGTCACCCACGACCTGACCCAGGAGGAGATCGCCCAGCTGGTGGGCGCCTCGCGGGAGACGGTGAATAAGGCGCTGGCCGACTTCGCCCACCGCGGCTGGATCCGCCTGGAGGGCAAGAGCGTGCTGATTTCGGACTCCGAAAGGCTGGCCCGCCGAGCGAGGTAAGCGCGCGCGGAGCGCGGGCGCAACCGAGTGAGAATCCGACCCCGAGCGAGGTAAGCGCGCCCGGAGCGCGGGCGCCACCGAGTGAGAATCCGACCCCGAGCGAGGTAAGCGCGCCCGGAGCGCGGGCGCAACCGAGCGAGAATCCGACCCCGAGCGAGGTAAGCGCGCGGGAATTGCGCCGAGCCGGTAATTTCGCAGGCCCTTACTCGCAGTTCTCCTGCAGATTTTCAGGTTCGCTGCAAATAGTTCAGCTGCGCCTGAACGGACCATTCGGCCGCGTCCCAGAGTTTCTCGTCGACGTCCACATAGACGTGTTCGACGACCTGCCGCGCGGTGGCGTCCTCGCCGATGTCACGCAGCGCCGCGCGCACCTGCTCCAGGCGCTCGTGCCGGTGCACCAGGTAGCCCGATGCGACGGCCTCCAGGTTGGCCAGGTCCGGCCCGTGACCGGGCAGCACCGTGCGGGGCCCTAGGCCGCGGAGCCGCCGCAACGATTCCAGGTAGTCGGCCAGGCTGCCGTCTTCTTTATCTATGACGGCGGTGCCACGGCCCAGCACGCTGTCCGCGGTGAGCACCGCGTCGTCGACCAGAAACGACAGCGAGTCGGCGGTGTGGCCGGGGGTGGCCATCACCTTGATCTTCAGGCCGGCCGCGTCGATCACCTCGCCGTCGGTCAGGTGACCGCCGAGGCCGCGCAAGAACCCGCTGCCCGCCGACCGCACCGTCGCGCCGGTGCGCTCGACGAGCTTGTCGATACCGTCGGTGTGGTCGCCGTGCCGGTGACTGATCAGCACCAGCGTGATCCGGCCCAGCCCGGCAACGCGGTCGATGTGCTCGTCGTCGTCCGGGCCGGGGTCCACGACCACCAGCTCGTCGCTGCCCTTGCCGCGAAGCACCCAGGTGTTGGTGCCCTCGAGGGTCAGCAATCCCGGGTTGTCGGCCAGCAGGACCGAGGCGGTCTCGGTGACCGCCCGCAGCCTGCCGTAGGCGGGGTGGCTCAGCGACTCGGGCGCGGCGGTCACGGTCGTGAGCCGACCTCCACGATCAGCTCCACCTCTACCGGCGCATCCAGGGGCAGCTCGGACACGCCGACCGCCGAGCGCGCGTGGGCGCCGGCATCGCCGAACACCTCGGCCAGCAGCTGGGAGGCCCCGTTGATGACGCTGGGCTGGCCGTTGAAACCGGGGGCCGACGCAACGAAGCCGACGACCTTGACCACCCGCGTCACCGCGTCGATGCCCACCAGCGAGTCGATGGCGGCCAGGGCGTTGAGTGCGCAGATCCGCGCGAGCGCCTTGCCCTCTTCCGGGCTGACGTGGGCCCCGACCTTACCCGTCCCGGCGAGCTGTCCGTCCTGCATCGGCAGCTGACCGGCGGTGTAGACCAGGTCACCCGTCCGCACCGCGGGCACGTAGGCGGCCAGCGGGGCCACCACCGCGGGCAGCGCGACACCGAGTTCGGAGAGCCGGGCCGACGCCGTCATCTACTTCGGGCGCTTCAGATACGCGACGTGTTGCTCCCCGGTGGGCCCGGGCAGCACGGACACCAGTTCCCAACCGTCGGCGCCCCACTGGTCGAGGATCTGTTTGGTGGCGTGCGTCAGCAGCGGGACCGTGACGTATTCCCATGCGATCGGTTGGCTCATGGCGCGAGCTTATCGGTCGGGTGTGAACGCCTCTGGCCTGCCCGGGGGCCCGGCGCCGGCCGGGCTAGCATGCGAAGGTGGCAAACATATCGAGCGGCGGTAGCGCCGTCGGCTGGCCGGCGCGGTTGTCGAAGGCCCGCCTGCATTTCGTCACCGGCAAAGGCGGCACGGGCAAGTCGACGATAGCGGCCGCGCTCGCGCTCACCCTGGCAGCCGGGGGCCGAAAGGTTCTCCTCGTGGAAGTCGAAGGGCGGCAAGGCATTGCGCAGCTCTTCGACGTGCCGCCGCTGCCCTACCAGGAGGTCAAGATCGCGACCGCCGAGCGCGGCGGCCAGGTCAACGCCCTGGCGATCGACATCGAGGCGGCCTTCCTGGAATACCTGGACATGTTCTACAACCTCGGTATCGCCGGGCGGGCGATGCGCCGCATCGGCGCCATCGAATTCGCGACGACGATCGCGCCCGGTCTGCGCGACGTGCTGCTGACCGGAAAGATCAAGGAATCGGTGGTGCGGCTGAACAAGGGGGCCAAGACCCCGGTTTACGACGCGGTTGTGGTCGACGCACCGCCGACGGGTCGGATCGCCCGCTTCCTGGACGTCACCAAGGCCGTCTCGGATCTGGCCAAGGGCGGCCCGGTGCACTCGCAGAGCGAGGGCGTGGTGAAGCTGCTGCACTCTGAGCAGACCGCCATCCACCTCGTCACCCTGTTGGAGGCGCTGCCGGTGCAGGAAACGCTCGAGGCCATCGAGGAGCTCGCCGAGATGGAGCTGCCGATCGGCAGCGTGATCGTGAACCGCAACATCGCCTCGTACCTGCAGCCCGCCGACCTGGCCAAGGCCGCCGAGGGACACGTCGACGCGGACTCGGTGCGGACGGGGCTGGAAATGGCTGGGATCAAGCTGAATGACAACGACTTCGCGGGCCTGCTGACCGAAACCATCGAGCACGCGACGGTCATCGCCGCGCGAGCCGAGATCGCGCAACAACTGGACGCGTTGAAGGTGCCGCGGCTCGAACTGCCGACGATCTCCGACGGCGTCGACCTCGGCAGCCTCTATGAGCTTTCGGAAGTGCTTGCGCAGCAGGGGGTTCGATGAGTACCACGCCGAACAAGCTTGATATGGCCACGATCCTGGCCGACACGACCAACCGGGTGGTGGTGTGCTGCGGCGCGGGCGGGGTGGGCAAGACCACCACTGCTGCCGCGATGGCCTTGCGCGCGGCCGAATACGGCCGCAACGTCTGCGTTTTGACGATCGACCCGGCCAAGCGGCTGGCCCAGGCGCTCGGGGTCAACGACCTGGGCAACACCCCTCAGCGCGTGCCGTTGGCGCCGGAGGTTCCCGGCGAGCTGCACGCGATGATGCTCGACATGCGCCGCACGTTCGACGAAATGGTGGTCCAGTACTCCGGAACCGGCCGCGCGCAAGCGATTCTGGACAACCAGTTCTATCAAACGGTCGCCAGCTCGCTCGCCGGCACGCAGGAGTACATGGCGATGGAGAAGCTCGGCCAACTGCTGGCCGAGGACCGCTGGGACCTGGTGGTGGTGGACACCCCGCCGTCGCGCAACGCGCTGGACTTCCTGGACGCGCCCAAGCGGCTGGGTAGCTTCATGGACAGTAGGCTGTGGCGACTGCTGCTCGCGCCGGGCCGGGGTATCGGCCGATTGGTCACCGGCGCAATGGGTTTGGCGATGAAGGCGATGTCAACCGTGCTCGGCTCACAGATGTTGAGCGACGCGGCGGCCTTCGTGCAATCGCTGGACGCCACCTTCGGTGGTTTCCGGGAGAAGGCCGACCGTACCTACGCGCTGCTGAAGCGGCGGGGCACGCAGTTCGTCGTGGTCTCGGCGGCCGAACCCGATGCGCTGCGCGAGGCCTCCTTCTTCGTCGACCGGTTGTCCACCGAAGGAATGCCGCTCGCCGGGCTGGTCTTGAACCGCACCCACCCGACGTTGTGCTCGCTTCCCGCCGAGCGGGCGATCGACGGAACCGAAACGCTGGAGGCCGAAGCGGACTCCGAGGCGGCGTCGCTGGCCGCGGCCGTGCTCAGGATTCATGCCGACCGTGCGCAGACCGCGAAACGGGAAATCAGGTTGCTGTCGCGGTTCACCGGGGCCAATCCGCACGTGCCCGTCGTCGGGGTTCCGTCGCTGCCCTTCGACGTCTCGGACCTGGAAGCGTTGCGCGCCCTCGCCGATCAGATCGCACCGGTTGGCGACGACGCGGCCCGCGCGGCGGCGCAGGGGCCCCTGCACTAGCGGGAGCGATGGGTCCGCGGGTCAGCCGACGCTGCGGGTGCGCCTCTTGTCGAAGAAGTCGGCCCAGGAGACCACCTCGGGGTGCTGCTTGAGCAGGGCGCGGCGTTGACGCTCGGTCATGCCGCCCCAGACGCCGAACTCGACCTTATTGTCGAGGGCGTCGGCCCCGCACTCCTGCATCACCGGGCAGTGCCGGCAAATAACGGCCGCTTTGCGCTGCGCGGCGCCACGGACGAATAGCTCGTCCGGGTCGGTGGTTCGACACAGTGCTTTGGAAACCCAGGCGATCCGTTCTTCGGCATCAACGCTGCGGAGTACCCCTTGAGCGGCCGCAATGTTTGTCCTACGCGCCGCAGGCCGTGTTCCTGACACGAACTGTTCCCTTCCCTACCGGCCGCTCTCGCGACCGCCCTCCTGGGGTGCAGATCCTGACCTGCGATCTACGCCACACTGTGTACATCGGTGTTACCTGAATCTCACCGTGTGTCTAAGTTAGGTGGTCAGCCACCAATTGCGCAACAGTCCGATAACGCTTTTTTTGGGACGGGCGTGCCGTCTCGTCCAAAACGGCGGGCCAAGAAGTGATCTTGGACACGCCCGTTCGGGGGGTCCATTCACTGACGCACGCGCAAATTTTATCCCTGCCGCGGCCGTAAAGCGCTGGTCAATGACGGGGTGAAAAAGTGGGTGAACGCGCAGCGTGGCGGCGTGACAGGGGGCCGCTACTGTAGTAGCCATGTCAGACCGGCCCCAGGCCTTTCTCACCATCCTCAAGCTCGCGGGTTACTGCTTGCTGGCCGGTGTCGTCGCCACGGCGCTGATGTTTCCGTTCGCGGGCGGATTGGGACTGGTGTCCAACCGGGCCTCCGAAGTCGTCGCCAACGGCTCGGCCCAACTCCTCGAGGGTGAGGTCCCCGCGGTTTCGACGATGGTCGACGCGAAGGGCAACACCATCGCCTGGCTGTACTCCCAGCGCCGCTTCGAGGTGCCCACCGACAAGATCGCCAACACCATGAAGCTGGCGATCGTGTCCATCGAGGACAAGCGGTTCGCCGAGCATGCCGGGGTGGACTGGAAGGGCACGCTGACCGGGCTGGCCGGCTACGCCCGCGGCGACGTCGACACCCGCGGCGGGTCGACCATCGAGCAGCAGTACATCAAGAACTACCAACTGCTGGTGACGGCGAAGACCGACGCCGAGAAGCGCGCCGCCGTGGAGACCACCCCGGCGCGCAAGCTGCGCGAGATCCGGATGGCGCTCACGCTCGACAAGACCTTCACCAAGCCCGAGATTCTCACCCGCTACCTGAACCTGGTGTCGTTCGGCAACGGGTCGTTCGGGGTGCAGGACGCGGCGCAGACCTACTTCGGCATCAACGCTTCGGACCTGAACTGGCAGCAGGCGGCGCTGCTGGCGGGCATGGTGCAGTCGACCAGCGCGCTCAACCCCTACACCAATCCCGAGGGCGCGCTGGCGCGGCGAAACCTGGTGCTGGACACCATGATCGAGAACATCCCGCAGGAGGCCGACGCGCTGCGCGCCGCCAAGGCCACACCGCTGGGCGTGCTGCCGCAGCCCAATGAGCTACCGCGGGGTTGCATCGCCGCCGGCGATCGCGCGTTCTTCTGCGACTACGTCCAGGAGTACCTGTCGCGGGCGGGGATCAGCAAAGAGCAGGTGGCCCGCGGCGGCTACCTGATCCGCACCACGCTGGACCCGGACGTGCAGGTGCCGGTCAAGTCGGCGATCGACCAGTTCGCGAGCCCGACGCTGCCGGGCATCTCCAGCGTGATGAGCGTGATCCAGCCCGGCAAGACCTCGCACAAGGTGATGGCGATGGCCAGCAACCGGACCTACGGGCTGGACAGCGACGCCGGGCAGACCATGCGGCCGCAGCCCTTCTCGCTGGTCGGTGACGGCGCGGGCTCGGTCTTCAAGATCTTCACGACGGCCGCCGCCCTGGACATGGGCATGGGCATCAACGCAACCCTCGACGTGCCGCCGCGCTTCCAGACCAAGGGCATGGGTCGCGGTGGAGCCAAGGGCTGCCCCAAGGACAACTGGTGTGTGGTCAACGCCGGCAACTACCGCGGGTCGATGAATGTCACCGAGGCCCTCGCCACCTCGCCCAATACCGCCTTCGCCAAGCTGATTCAGCAGGTCGGGGTGACCCGCACCGTGGACATGGCGATCAAGCTGGGGCTGCGGTCCTACGCCGACCCCGGCACCGCGCGCGACTACAACCCGGACAGCAACGAGAGCCTGGCCGACTTCGTCAAACGGCAGAACATCGGCTCGTTCACGCTGGGCCCCATCGAAGTCAACGCGCTGGAGCTGTCCAACGTCGCGGCGACGCTGGCCTCGGGCGGCACCTGGTGCCCGCCCAACCCGATCGACAAGCTGATCGACCGGCACGGCAACGAGGTCGCCGTGACCACCGAGACCTGTGACCAGGTGGTGCCCGAAGGCCTGGCCAACACCCTGGCGAACGCGATGAGCAAAGACGCGGTGGGCGGCGGCACCGCCTCCGGTTCCGCCGGCGCCGCGGGGTGGACGCTGCCGATGTCCGGCAAGACCGGCACCACCGAGGCGCACCGCTCCTCCGGCTTCGTGGGCTTCACCAACCACTACGCCGCGGCCAACTACATCTATGACGACTCACCCTCGCCGACGGACCTGTGCTCGTCGCCGCTGCGCCACTGCGGCGAGGGCGACTTGTACGGCGGTAACGAGCCGGCCCGCACCTGGTTCACGGCGATGAAGCCGATCGCCACCAATTTCGGCCCGGTGCAGCTGCCGCCCACCGATCCCCGCTACGTCGACGGCTCACCCGGGTCGCGGGTGCCCAGCGTCGCCGGGTTGGACATCGATGCCGCGCGCGCCCGCCTCAAGGAGGCCGGCTTCCAGGTCGCCGACCAGAACAACTTCGTCAACAGCTCCGCCAAGCAGGGCGAGGTGGTCGGGACCTCGCCGAGCGGCGCGACGATCCCCGGGTCGATCATCACCATCCAGGTCAGCAACGGCATCCCGCCTGCCCCACCGCCGCCCCCGGAGGGCGCGCCGGTGCCGGTCGGCTCGCAGGTGGTGGAGATCCCGGGTCTGCCCCCGATCACCATTCCGCTCCTGGCGCCACCGCCCCCGCCGCCGGGGCAGCCGCCCCCGTAGACCGGGCGAGCTGTGACGCCGCGGCGCAAGCTATACGTTGCCAAAGCGCAACCGGCAGTAGGCTGCCAGCATGGCTGATGCAAGCTCAATGGCCCCCCTCCACGGCGGTCCGCTGCGCGGACCGCATCGTCGCGGGGCGTTGCCCACGCTGATACGCACCGGTGCCGTCGCGCTCGGTTCGGCCGTCGCCGGTATCGGTTACGCCGCCGTCGTCGAGCGCAACGCCTTCGTCCTGCGCGAGATCACGATGCCCGTCCTGACGCCGGGTTCCACGCCGCTGCGGGTGCTGCACATCAGCGATCTGCACATGCTGCCCACCCAGCGCCGAAAACAGGCCTGGCTGCGGGAGCTGAGCAACTGGGAACCCGACCTGGTGGTCAACACCGGGGACAACCTGGCGCACCCGAAGGCGGTGCCCGCGGTGGTGCAGGCCCTGGGCGACCTGCTGTCGCGGCCCGGCGTCTTCGTGTTCGGCAGCAACGACTACTTCGGGCCGCGCCTGAAGAACCCCCTGAATTACGTGACCAACCCGTCGCACCGGGTCCACGGCGAACCGCTGCCCTGGCAGGACCTGCGGGCGGCGTTCACCGAGCGCGGCTGGCTCGACCTGACCCACACGCGGCGCGAGTTCGAGGTGGCCGGCCTGCACGTCGCCGCGGCCGGCGTCGACGACCCGCACATCGACCGGGACCGCTACGAGACGATCGCCGGCCCGGCCAGCCCGGCCGCGAACCTGCGCCTGGGACTTACCCATTCGCCGGAGCCGCGCGTGCTGGACCGCTTCGCCGCCGACGGCTATCAGCTGGTGATGGCCGGCCACACCCACGGCGGGCAGGTCTGCCTGCCGCTCTACGGCGCGCTGGTGACCAACTGCGGCCTGGACCGGTCCCGCGCCAAGGGACCGTCCCGGTGGGGCGCGAACATGGCACTGCACGTCTCCGGCGGCATCGGCACCTCCCCATTCGCCCCGGTGCGGTTCTGCTGCCGGCCCGAGGCCACCCTGCTGACGTTGATCGCCACGCCGATGGGCGGTCACGACTCGGCCAGCGACCTGAGCCGTTCGCAGCCAACAGTTTCGGTGCGTTGACCGAGCGGACCCGGATCGCGGTCCGCAGCCACTCCCGGTCCTGGACGGACAACGCGGTCCGGCTGATCCAGGCCGACGCCCGCCGCAGCGCGGACACGCACCTGCTGCGCTACCCGCTGCCGGAGGCATGGGCTAGAAACGGCTCAGACGCCGATGTGGCGCTGTACCTCAAGGACGAGACCACCCACATCACCGGCAGCCTGAAACACCGGCTGGCGCGCTCGCTGTTCCTCTACGCACTCTGCAACGGGTGGATCAACGAGAAGACCACGGTGGTCGAGGCCTCGTCGGGATCGACGGCGGTGTCGGAGGCCTACTTCGCGGCCCTGCTGGGTCTGCCGTTCGTCGCCGTGATGCCGGCGTCGACCAGCTCGTCCAAGGTGGCCCTGATCGAAGCCCAGGGCGGCCGTTGCCATTTCGTGCAGAAGTCCAGCGAGGTGTACGCCGAGGCCGAACGCGTGGCCCGCGACACCGGCGGGCATTACCTCGACCAGTTCACCAACGCCGAACGCGCCACCGACTGGCGGGGCAACAACAACATCGCCGAGTCGATCTTCGAGCAGATGGGCGAGGAGACGCATCCGATTCCGGAGTGGATCGTCGTCGGGGCGGGCACCGGCGGCACCAGCGCCACGATCGGCCGCTACATCCGCTACCGGCGGCACACGACCCGGTTGTGCGTCGTCGACCCGGAGAACTCCGCGTTCTTCCCCGCCTACGAAGACGACCGGTACGACCTCGTGATGCCCACCTCGTCGCGCATCGAGGGCATCGGCAGGCCGCGCGTGGAGCCGTCGTTTCTGCCCGGTGTGGTCGACCGGATGGTGGCAGTGCCCGACGCGGCGTCCGTCGCCGCCGCCCGCCACGTCAGCACCGTCCTGGGCCGCCGGGTGGGTCCCTCGACGGGCACGAACCTATGGGGCGCCTTCGGCTTGCTCGCCGAGATGGTCGCCGAACGGCGCAGCGGTTCGGTGGTCACGCTGCTCGCCGACAGTGGCGACCGCTATCACGACACCTACTTCGACGACGACTGGGTCGCCGCGCAGGGACTCGATCCGAGCGGTCCGGCCGCGGCGCTGGTGGAGTTCGAGCGTTCCTGCCGGTGGCAGTGACCCGGCGCACCGCGGTTTGGCCAGCCGATGGGCGGGTGCGATAGGCTGTCGGAGCTTCAAGCGGGGTGTGGCGCAGCTTGGTAGCGCGCTTCGTTCGGGACGAAGAGGCCGTGGGTTCAAATCCCGCCACCCCGACTCAGTTCGTGTTAGCTGGCAGGACAGCCGGCCAGAGCGTCTGACACTGCGGACGCGCGGCTTTGCCATTAAGCTCAGCCCGCATGGCGCTGGTAAGCCGGACGCCCGAGCAAGGGCGGCGACGCGAGGTCGGCCGACAGGTCGCCCGGTTTGCTGACACCGCGTCGTCGGATGAGGATCCCGCGCACCCGACCCTGGCGGAGATCGCCCGGCGCAAGCAGGAGATCGAGGCCTGGGAAGCGTTCGACGTCGGCGGTTACCGCTTCGCCAAACCCGGCACCATCATCGGGGCGCTGGTCTCCGCCGTGCTGGTGGTTCTCGTGCTGACCCCTCTCCCGCCGAACTGGCCGTGGGACATTCCGACCATGATCCTGGCCGTCTTCACGGCGGTGGCCACGGTGACGTGTGGCCTGTTGTGGTTCGACAATCCGCACCCGCTGCCCCGCCCCGATTCGCTGGTGATCGTGCCTTTCACCCGGGCGGAGAACCTGCGACTGATGGCGGCTCAACCGGTGGAGCCCTACCGCGCGATCTGCGCCTGCCCGGGCTGCGGCGACACGTCCGCGCACCTGATCCGCGAGCCCGGCAAGGACGAACCTGACTGGGCGATGGTCACCCGGCGCTGCGCCGTGTGCGAGCGCGAATGGGCGCAATCCTGAAATTCGTTGCCCGCCAACGCTCTAACCCTGCCCAGGGTTTACGGCCCTAGGCGCAGTCGGCGCAGATCTGCAGGCCCGCCTTCGTGCTGCGCAACCGGCTGCGGTGCTGCACCAAGAAACAACTCGAGCAGGTGAACTCGTCGGAGCGCTGGGGAATCACCGTCACCGACAGCTCTTCACCGGACAGGTCGGCGCCGGGCAGCTCGAAGAAGTGGACGTCGTTGGGATCCTCATCGACCACTGCGGTGACCGAGCCCTGCAAGGTCGGGGCCAGCTCGCGTATCGCGGACTTGTCCTGAGTGTCCATGTCGGAGACCCGGCGTGCGTCATAGTCGCTTGCGGTCGCCATGGCAGTTCCTTCCTGCTGATGAGCCGGGCTGACGCACTTTCCTGTACTCATCCCGTTGGCGCAGGCTGTACCCCGTTCAGGCGCGAGTTACACCGACCGTCTCGAAAAAGTTGCGCCGGCGGAACCTGAGCTGCCTCAGCCGCCGGGCCGCGGCAGGGTAATGCGCCAGCGCCAGGCCCAACCACGGCGCAACGACCGAGACCAGCAGCGCCCCGATGGCCACCCCTTCGTGCCCCACCAATAGCTCGAACAAACCGATCGCCAGGCTGACCGCCCAGACGGCCACGGCCGCGAGGCCGAGCAGCGGGAAATCCCGCTCGTACTCGGCCGGATAGTTTGCTGCTCGCAACGGGACTGGCGCGACCATGATCGACTCTTACCCGGTCACGACCGCGATCAAACGTGTGGTTGGCCCGAGGCGGGCAGGTGTTCGTTAGCTCACAGGGTCAGCTGCTCGGCGGCGGGGCGGGCTGGTCGGAATTCGCGGCGTGCCAGGCAAGTTCGGCGTCGCGCACCTTGCGATGGGTGCGCGCCAGCCACACCACGCTCGCCGCACCCAGCAGCGCGGCCAGGACCACCGCGGTCAGGCCCGCCGCAAAGTGCCGGGTCGCCAACTCGAACAGACCCACGATCAGGGCGAGCACCGCGACGGCCGAGCCCGCCAGGCCGGGTGCGTTGGCCCCGTTGGTGACGGTTTCACCGGCGTGCTGACGGAACGTCCGTTGGTGATCGATCGGGTCATCGTTGCGGGAATTCAACTGGCCTCCTCGCGAGAAATCTTGCGCGTCAGGGTGATTCGTGCGGCATCTGGCCCGCCGATCGAGCCGGCGCCTGAGGCGGCGGCCACCCCGCGACCCATAAACCGCAACCGCTTCGCGGGATCATCAACGGCGGTTACCCGCCGCCCCAGTCCCCAAACCGTTCGCCGCACCGGTGTCAGCCGGCCCCGAGGTGGGTATGCCGCGCAGATGAAACCCGCCGTTCTGTTCGACGTCGACGGAAGCCTGATCGACTCCAACTATCTGCACGTCTGCGCGTGGCTGCGCGCCTTCGACGACGAGGGACTGCCCGTGGCCGCCTGGCAGATCCACCGTTGCATCGGAATGGACGGCTCCACATTGGTCCGGACCCTCTCCGATGACGCACCGGACGAGGTTCAGGAGCGGCTGAGCGACGGGCACAGCCGTTACTACCGGGAGAGCACCCACCTGCTCACGCCCCTGCCCGGCGCCCAGGCGCTGCTGCGGCGGGTCGCCGACCTGGGCCTGCAGGTCGTGCTGGCGACGTCGGCGCCCGACGACGAATTAGAGATCTTGCGCAAGGTCCTCGATTGCGAGGAGGTCATTTCGGAGACCACGTCGTCGCGGGACGTCGACACCGCCAAACCCGAGCCGGGCATCGTGCAGGTCGCGCTGGACCGCGCCGGGGTCAACGCCGATCATGCGGTGTTCGTCGGGGACGCCGTGTGGGATGCGCACGCGGCGGGAGGCGCCAAGTTGCCGTGCATCGGCCTGCTCAGCGGCGGGATCGCGCGCGAGGAACTGCAGGCGGCGGGTGCGTCACCGATCTTCGCCGATCCCCAGGACCTGCTGAACCATCTGGACTCGACGCGAATCCACGAACTCGCGCTACATGCCGCGCGAGCGCAGTAGCAGCGGCAGCAGCCACCAGAAGAACGTAAACAGCGTCAGCGCACACGCTCCCGCGATCAGGGCCGGGCTGCGCCCCGCCACCGCGGCGAACACGATGACCGTCACCCCGGTCAGGGCGAGGCCGAGCAGCGCCAGCCCCGCGTAGGCGCACCGATGGGCGGCCGACACCAAGACCTGTAGGCGGTGCCGGCGGAACAGCATTCTGTGCATGCCTACCGGGGCGATCAGCAGGACGGTCGCGCCCACCGAACAACCCACCGTGATCAGGTAGGCGTCGCGCAGGACGGGCGCCAGGACGTCGAACCGCTGCTGGAACGGCAACGTCAGCAGGAAGCCGGTGAGCAGCTGCACCCCGGTCTGCACCACGCGCAGCTCCTGCAGCAGGCTGTTCCAATTGCGGTCCAGCCGTTGGATTTCAGTTTCGCCGCGCTCGCGGCTGTCCCAGTGCTGGTCGTCTTGCGGGTGATCGACGTCCATAGCCGTGATCATCGCACCTGGCGCACCCGCCAGCGCCGTTTCCCGACGAGGAATCGAGGTGTTGAATTCGAATTGCACTCGGCGGTCGGCCGATTTGCAATCGAATTCCACCAAATACGTTGTGCCGCAAGACACGGCGATACCCGAGCGCCTAGCGGCTGATGTTGTCGTCCCGGACCGCGGTCAGGGCGTCGTCGAGCGTCGGGTGCAGCGGGAAGGTCTTGTCCAGGCCGGTCAGGTGAATCGGCCGCCTGGTTGCCGGACCACGCGCGACCACCCCGAACCCCGTCGCCTCGCCCAGCTTCTCGTACGTCGCCGCCAGGATCTTCAGCCCCACCGAACCGAGGAACTCCACCGCCGAAAGATCGATGACCAGAGCCGCCGGGTTCTCCGCCACTACCGCGCCGATGGCCTGTTCCAGGGCCGGCGCCGTGACCAAATCGATTTCGCCGCTGACACTGACCACGGACACGCCATCGTGGTCCTCAACCAACGTGGTAATCGAATCAGGAGCTGACAATGGCGATCCTTTGTCCTGGGCCTTAAGTGTGGTGCAAGCCTAGCCTGCGTTGCGAACTGCGAGAAGAATATGCCCTCGACACCTGCCCCGCGACAACCCACGCTAGTCTCGCAAAATCGAGCCTGCACGCGACGGGGCGCGAACCGGCACTCGGGAGGCCACATGTCAGATTCGCCGTCGGAGTTCGGCAGCGCGGGTGCCGCCGCCCAGGCAGCCACCATTTCCAGCGAGGGCCTGCTGCCCCAGCTCGTCCAGCATCTGCGGCAGAACCGAACGGTGCTGCGCGAGGAATGGGCGCGCAGGATCACCGAGGCCGAACTGCTCACCGCGATGACGCCCGAGGAGCTGTTCTCCGAGGCGACCGCCGTCTACGACAACTACGTGGAGGTGCTCGAGACCGGTAGCGTCGAGGCGCTGCAGGCCTACGCGCGCGACCTGTCGGAGCGCATCATTCCGCGGGGCGTGGAAACCGACGAGGTCGTCGGCATCGTGTTGTTGCTGCGTGACGTGCTGGCGCGCTCGTTGTTCGAGAAGTACCAGGCCGAGTTCGAGATGCTCAACCGGGTGCTGGACGCCTACGAACCGGCGGCCAACCGCATCGCCAACACCGTGGCCGTGTCCTTCGTGCAGGAACGCGAGCGCATCATCCGCCAGCAGCAGGAGGCGATCCGCGAGCTGTCGACGCCGGTGCTGCAGGTGCGTGAGCAGTTGCTGATTCTGCCGATCATCGGTGTGCTCGATTCCCAGCGCGCCCGCCAGGTCACCGAGCAGCTGTTGAGAGCCATCCGCGCGAACCGCGCGAAGGTGGTGGTCATCGACATCACCGGCGTGCCGACCATCGACTCCACGGTGGCCAACCACCTGGTGCAGACGGTCGACGCGTCGGGCCTGATGGGCGCCAGCGTCATCATCACCGGCCTGTCCTCCGAAATCGCCCTGACCCTGGTGACGATCGGCCTGGACCTGTCCAAGATGAACGCGGTCGGCGACCTGCAGGGCGGCATCGAGGAAGCCGAGCGCCTGCTGGGCTACGAAGTCTCCCGCACCGGCGAGCAGCCAGGCTAGACATCAGGAACGCGAGCGCCCCATGCCAGTACCGATTCTGAAACAGGGTGCGATTCTGATCGCCTCGGTACAGGCCGCGCTCAGCGATTCCGACGCCGAGCGGCTGCGCTACGACCTGATGGAGCGGGTCAGCCGGTTCCGCGCGCAGGGCATCATCGTCGACGTCACCGCCATCGACGTGATGGACTCCTTCGCGGCCCGGTCGCTGCGCACGATCGCGCACATGACCCGGCTGCGCGGCGCGGACACGGTGATCGTCGGACTGCAGCCGGAAGTCGCCTTCGCCATGGTCCAGCTGGGGTTGGCGTTCGACGACATGAACACCGCGCTTGACCTCGAAGAGGGCCTGGCACTGCTGAATCGCCAACTGGCGCAACGAAAACCGACGATCGGGCGCGACGGTGGCGGCTGATATAGTCGTCGACATCGACAATTCCGACGACATCGTCGAAGCTCGCAAAGCCGGACACCAACTCGCCCTCGATCTGGGATTCTCCCTCACCGACGTCACGATGATCGCCACGGCGATCTCCGAGATCGCGCGCAACATCACCAGCTACGCCGGCCGGGGCACCGTCCGAGTGTTCGTGGCCGACCGCGACGGCCGCAAGGCCCTGGTGGTGCGCGCCGAGGACGAGGGTCCGGGCATCGCCGACATCGAGCGGGCGATGGAGGACGGTTATTCGACCGGTCGCGGGCTGGGAATGGGCCTGCCCGGCTCCCGCCGGCTGATGGACCGACTGTTCGTGGAGTCGGCGCTGGGCAAGGGAACGGCCGTCGAGATGTGGAAATGGGTGCCGCCCCGTGCATGAGAACGGCCGGTTCGGTCCCATCGAGTGGGCGAGGGCGGGGCGCCCTCTGCCCAGCGAGTACACCTCGGGTGACCGGGGCCTCGCCGTCGACCTCGCCGGCGCCGCCGCCCTGTTCGGCGTGGTCGACGGCCTCGGCCACGGCCCCGAAGCCGCAGCCGCCGCGCTGCGCGCCGTCGAAACGGTCCAGCGCTCCAGCACCGAGCGCCTGGAGGTGCTGATCCAGCTGTGTCACCGCGTGCTCGAGGGCAGCAGGGGCGTCGCGATGACCTTGGCGCGTATGGACTTCGCGGCCAACACGCTGACCTGGACCGGCGTCGGCAACGTCACCGCCGACCTGGTGGCCAAATCCCCGACCGGCGTGCAGATTCGACACAGCGCGCGGCTGACCGCGGGAATCGTCGGCTACCGCATACCGGAAATCCGGCCGGCGCAGATCATTTCGATCCGTCCCGGGGACCTGCTGGTGATCAGTACCGACGGGATCACCGAGAATTACCTGGACCACATCGACTTCTCGGCCACCGCCGTCGTCATCGCCGAGGAACTGCTCGGTAAGGACGCCAAGGAAACCGACGATGCCATGGTACTGACCGCTCGTCATCGGGGGACTTCGACGTGAGCGACAGCGACGACTTCCACGCCCAGTACGCCGCGGCCTTGCGCGCCTACATGCAGGCGCGGGACGAGGACAGCCTGGCCGCCGCGTACGAACTCGGCCGCCGGGCCCTGCAAGAGGAAGTCAGCCTGCTCGCGATCATCGAGCGGCACGTGCAGCTGATTCTCGGCCTGGCCAAGGACATTCAGATCGACGCGCCGATCGCGCTGGAATTCCTGTTGCAGATGCTGGTCCCCCTCGACATCGCCACCCGGGGCTTTCTGGACGGCACGCGCCGCTTCGCGCGCGAGCGCGCCCGCGCCGAGGGGCTGGCCGACCGCGACAGATTCCGCACCGCGGTCGTGAATTCGTTGCAGGAGGGATTCTTCGTCGCCGACCACGAGGGCTCCGTGATCGAGATGAACAACGCCCTGATCGAAATCCTGGGTTATCCGGCGGAGGGTCTGCCCTACCGATGGCCACATCCGTGGTTGGTCGACCAGAAGGGCGCGAGCCAACAACAGTCGCTGGTGCAAAGCATCGGCGCCACCGCCTACGAGACACCCATCCGCCATCGCGACGGGCATCTGGTCTGGGTAACGGTCAGTATCAACGCCGTTCAGGGCAGCGGCAGCGACCAGGACGTCTTCGTGGGGACGATCCGTGACATCACCGCCGAACGCGCCTTCGCCGCAAGGGAAAGCGCGGTCCTGCGCCTGGCGACGGCCGTGGCCGTCGCCAAAAGCGTGGACGAGCTGCTGTCCATCACGCTCGACGAGTGCAGCACGGCGATCGACGTGCAACGCGTGGTCGCGATCTCGTGGCCGACCGGCGAGGGTGAACCCACCGTGCAGGTGGCGGGCGAGTCGTCCCAAATACCTTGGCGCAGGCTGGATCCGTGGCTGCGCCGGACGTTTGAGGACGCCCGCCATCAGCTGCCGCTGACGGCGAGAACGGTCGAGCACCCCGACAATCCCGGCAAGGCACAGGGTTTGGTGGCGGTACTCTCCGGCGCGGGCGACCTGGCGTTGTGGTTGGAGCTGCGCTCGCCACGCTGGGTCAGTGCCGAAGACCGGCTGCTGGTCACCGTCCTCATCGGACACCTCAGCCTCGCGATGCAACACGTCCGCCAATTCGAGAGCGCCCGCGAGACGTCGCTGACCTTGCAGCGCGCCCTGCTGCCGACGATGGAGCCGCCGCCGGGCTTCGCCGTGCGTTACGAGCCCGCCGTCCCGCCGTTGGAGATCGGCGGCGACTGGTACGACGTGCTGCCGATCGGCGACCACCGCATCGGCATCGTGGTCGGCGACTGCGTGGGCCGTGGCCTGCCGGCGGCCGCGGTCATGGGTCAGCTACGCAGCTCCGCGCGGGCGTTGCTGATCAACGGGGCCGAGCCCGCGCTGCTGCTCGATCAACTGGACTCGGCGGCCTCGCTCATCCCGAACGCCTACTGCACCACCGTCTTCCTGGCGATCCTGGACACCGAATCCGGGGTCCTGCAGTACAGCAACGCCGGCCACATGCCCGCCCTGCTGGTGGGGCCGGAACCGGACACGACCGCGATGTTGACCGACGCGGCGTCGGTGCCGCTGGCCGTGCGCCGCGCGGAACCCCGCCCGCAGGCCAGTCGCGTACTGCCACCGGGGTCCACCCTGATGCTGTTCACCGACGGGCTGGTGGAGCGCAAGCACGAATCCATCGACGACGGGATCAACCGGGCCGCCGCGGTCCTGGTGAAGACGACCGCGCTGCCACTGGATTCCGTCGCCGATGCGGTTTTGCGTGAGTTGGCCCCTCCGGCTGGGTATGACGACGATGTGGCAATGGTGATCTACCGGCACCAGCAATCTCCCCTGCGGATCGAAACCGAGGCCAGCGCAGAGCGATTGGTCGGCATCCGGCATCGATTGGCCGACTGGCTGAACAGCGCAGGCGTGCCAGAGGAATTGGCCGCCGACATCGTGCTCGTCGTCAACGAGGCGTGTACGAACTGCGTCGAACACGCGTATTCGGAGCAGCCGTCGGGCGCGATGTCCCTCGACGTCGGCCTCGCAGACGGCGAGATCCGGGCGCGGATCACCGACCGCGGCTCCTGGAAGACGCCGGCAGCGGACCCGGGCAACGGTGGCAGGGGCCTGTTGCTGATGAGGGCGCTCAGCAACGCGATGGAACTGGACTGCACACCCACCGGCACCACGGCCGACATTACGTTTCGCCTGCCCGCCGTGGGGGGGCGGGAGTGACGCCGCATCGTTTGTGGCCCCCGGATAGCGGGTAGTCGTGGGCGTGACCCGCGCATCAGTCTCAACCGAACCCGCCTTGCCGGCGGCACACGGGCCGCTGTCGACCGCCGTGCGTCGCGCCCTGACTGGCCCGCCGTCACATGACCACCTGAGCCGCATCGGCGCCTCCGTTCGCGACTCGGACCCTTACGGCCTGGATCTGCAACTGGCACTGTGCATGTGCTATGAGTTGCACTACCGTGGCTTCGCGGGCGTGGACCCCGGCTGGGAGTGGAATCCTGCGCTGCTGGCGTTACGCGGCGAACTCGAGCGCGTCTTCCTGGCCGGTGTGCGCCGCGACGTCGGAGCCATCGCGTCGGACCAAACGGCGGCCGCCGAGATGGACGCCATTTCGGTGGAACCGGTCGACGGCACCGGCCCCTCGTATTACCTGCGCGACAGCGGAAGCTGGCAGCAGATGCGCGAGTACTTCGTGCACCGGTCGGTCTATCACCTCAAGGAGGGCGACCCGCATGCGTGGGCGATTCCACGTCTGATGGGCGTCGCGAAAGCCGCTTTCGTGGCAATCGAATTCGACGAATACGGCGCCGGGCAGGGCCCCCGGCTGCATCAGCAGCTTTTCGCCGATTTGATGACGGCGGCGCACCTGGACGCCACGTACCTGGCCTACGTGGACGCCGTCCCCGCCGAAGCGCTGGCGGCGGTCAACCTGATGTCACTGTTCGGGCTACATCGCGAGTTGCGTGGCGCCGCGATCGGGCACTTCGCGTCCACGGAGATCACCTCGCCGCCGGGATCCCGCCGCATGGTGCAGGCGCTGCGGCGCATGGGCGCACCGGCGTCTTGCGTCGAGTTCTATGCCGAGCACGTCGAGGCGGATGCGGTCCACGAGCACGTCGTTCGCATCGACGTGGTCGGGGACCTGGTCGCCCGGGAGCCGCAGCTCGATCGCGACATCGTGTTCGGGATCCGCGCGCACGCCGCGGTCGAAGATCGTTTGGCAGAAGCGGTTATGGCGTCGTGGCAGCAGGGTCGGACGTCGTTGCGGCGGTCGCTGGACTAGCGGTCCGGCGCGCCAGGTTTCGGCATCGGCGATGGCTGGTGTCGCACAGAGGATACTTCTCGCTGCGCCGACAGGTGCAGATCGCCACCATGAACCTGTCGGATTCCACGACCTCGCCGTTCGGCATCTCGATGCGCACCGGACCGGACACCAGCACCGGCCCGCCGGCAACCACCTGTACCCGGGTGGCGCTCATCGTTTGTCCGCCCGGATCACGATCAGTTCCTCGTGCCGGAGTCCGCGCGGGATCAGGCCGACGCTCTCCAGCCAGGCCGCCCGCGCCATCATCACCGGACCGAACGGTATCCGCTCGGACGCAACGACTCTCGCATCCATGCCCGCCCACTTGAGGGAATCCAGGGATTGCTGAACGCCGGCCAGCGCCGAGTGCACGAGCAGCAGGGAGCCTCCGTCGCACAACAGTTTCGGTGCCGCCTCGCACAGCGGATCCAACACCATCCGGCCATCCGGGCCGGCATTCCAGGCCCACGATGGGCCTGCGCTGGGGCTGATGTACTCGGTGTCGCCATTCGGCGGGGTCGGCACGTACGGCGGGTTGGACACGACAACGTCGAACGGCGCGCAGTCGAGCGCGTCGCTCCACGTGCCCTTGCGCACATCCACATTCACGCCGACGGCGGCCGCGTTGTTGCGAGAGCAACCCACGGCGTGTGGGCAGATGTCGAAGGCCGTCACGTCGGCGCCGCCCATCTCGGCCGCGGCGATCGCGACGAATCCGCTGCCAGTACACAGGTCCAGAACGCGCCGCCCCGGAATGAGCGCGCTTTGTCGCATCACATTCACCAGTAATCGGGAATCGTCCTGGGGCTGATACACGTTCGAAGCAGCCGAGACAGCGGGTCCTGGATACGTTGTGGTCAACTTTGGCCTTTCGACGGATCGCCGCGGCGATCACTGCTTGGCCTGTGTAATGCCCGCAAACCGTTGCCTTCAAACGGTTTGGGGAAAGGCCATTTTCGGCTAACCAGTGGGCGCATGCGCGAATTGCTTGACAATGGTCGCGCAGAAGGCCGGCAAGTCCGACGGTGAGCGACTCGAGATCAAATTGCCGTCGACGACGACCTCCTCGTCAACCACGTTCGCGCCCGCGTTGCGCAGGTCGGTGCGAATGGACGGGTACGACGTGAGCGTCCGGCCCTCCGCCACACCGGCTTCCACCAGGGTCCACGGGCCGTGACAAATTGCGGCGACAGGTTTTCCGGAGGCGACGAAGTCACGCACGAAGGAGACCGCGGAGCTGTCCATCCGGAGCTTGTCCGGATTCACCGTGCCACCCGGAAGCACCAGGCCGTCGAATTCGGATGCGGAGGCGTCCGACACCGCGCGGTCAACGCTGAAGGTTCCCGCCGGCTCGAGGTCGTGGTTGCGCGCCTGGATTTCTCCGGTCTTCAGCGAAAGAAGTTCGACTTCGGCACCAGCCTCTTTCAGGGCGGCGCGGGGTTGTTCGAGTTCGACCTTCTCCACGCCGTCCGCCGCCAGAATCGCGACCTTCTTCCCTTGCAATTCATTTGCCATGGTTATTCCCCTCTATTCCGGACTATGCATTACGTCGGATTGAGAATCACTTTGGTGCAGCGGTCCTCTTTGTTCTTGAAGATTTCGTAGCCATGGGGAGCCTGGTCGAGAGTCATATGGTGGCTGACGACAATGGTCGGATCGATGTCGCCGTTGCGAATACGCTCCAGCAGCGGGCGCATGTAGCGGTGGACGTGACACTGGCCGGTTTTGATGGTCAGCGACCGGTTCATCACCGCCCCGATGGGGAACTTGTCCATGAGGCCGCCGTACACCCCGATGATCGAAAGGGTGCCGCCGTTGCGGCAGCTCATCGCCGCTTCCCGGATGGCATGCGGCCGTTCGGTTTCCAGGCGAGCCGCCTGCTTGACACGGTCGTAGGCATCGACCGGAGTGGATCCGCTGCGCGCTTCCATCCCGGCAGCGTCGATGCAGTGGTCGGGTCCCCGACCGGCGGTCAGGTCGCGCAATTCCTCGAGCACCGACGTCTCGGCGAAGTTGACCGGTACGGCGCCGATCTTCTGTGCGAGCTCGAGGCGATACGGAACCCGATCGACGACAATGACTTTCGAGGCACCGAGCAGGTACGCGCTCATGATCGCGAACAGGCCGACCGGGCCGGCGCCCCACACCGCCACGATGTCACCGGGGGTGATGTCACACATCTCCGCACCCATGTAGCCCGTCGGCAGGATGTCCGACAGGAACAGCACCTGCTCGTCGGTCAGGTCGTCTTCGACCTTCAGCGGCCCGACGTCGGCGAAGGGCACCCGTGCGTATTCGGCTTGGCCGCCGGCGAAACCGCCCAGCATGTGCGAATAGCCGAACAGCCCCGCCGGCGAGTGGCCCATGAATTTCTCGGCGATGCCGGCGTTGGGGTTGGAGTTCTCGCACAGGGAGTAGAGGCTACGTTGGCAGGCGGAGCACGCCCCGCACGCGATCGGGAACGGGACCACTACCCGGTCGCCGACGGCCAGGTTGTTGACGCTCTTGCCGACTTCGACCACCTCGCCCATGAATTCGTGCCCGAGCACGTCGCCGTGCTTCACGGTGGGGATGTAGCCGTCGTACAGGTGCAGGTCCGAACCGCAGATCGCCGTCGAGGTGATGCGCACGATGGCGTCGCGATCGTTCAGAATCGTCGGGTCGGGGACCGACTCCACTTGGACGCTGTTGCGGCCCGCCCAGACGGTGGCCTTCATACGCTGGCTCCCTTGTTCGGTTGCGCCGGTTGCTGATGCATCTGGCGGCCCGACGCAGTGCCCTCCGGGGACCCGTCCGAACGCAGCACCTGCCCGGTCTCGAGGATTTGCTTGAAGCGGCGAAGGTCGTCGTTGACCTGCTGCTCGGGGGACTCGCCGAACAGGCTCGCCGCCGCCTTGCCGAACAGGCCGCCCGGGATGTGGTAGCCGATCCTGACGCGAATTTCGGTGCCGTCGCCGGTGGCGGTGGGTGTGAATTCGACGCTGCCGCCGTTCTCGATCACCGAGCCGGGCAGCGACTGCCAGGCGATCCGCTTGTTGGTGTCGTCCTCGGTGATCTGCGCGTCCCACTGGACCGACCGGCCGGCCGGGGCGTTGGCTATCCAATGCGACTGCCCGTCGGTGGTCGGCGTGACCGCCTTCAGGTGGTGCATGAAGCTGGGCAGGTTTTCCAGGTCCCGCCAGAAGCGGTACACCTCCTCGGGCGTGCGCCGCACGGTGACCGCGGCGCGCAAGGTGCGGTGTCGGGATCCATTCACGTGCCGGCCGCCACCGTCGACCGTGCGCAGCGCCGTGTAGAGGTCCAGCCCGCCGATGCCGGCGAGCACCACGGCCGAGATGGCGCCCTGCCGTCGCCGCCCCGGGCCGCGGGCGGCCCCCCCGGCCACCAGCAGCGCCATATCCAGCACGTCGCCGACCACCCGGGTCCAGACCATCTTTTGGGGACCGCCCAGCAGCGCCACCCCATGGCCGCACTCCCGCGCGCCCAGCGCGCGGATGACCGGGCGCGACCGGGCCGTGTCGTCGACCCCGGCGAGGGCAGCAACCTTTTCGGGGACCACCAACTCGCTCAAGCCCAGCGCGAAACTGGCGCACCCGAGCGCCTTGACCAACGCGGAGGTGGTATTGGCGGATCGATCGCCCATCGTCAGCTCTTTCTGCCTTGCGGCGAACTCATCTCGGGCAAAGTTGCTGCAAGACAGCTGCTTTGCAGGTCAACGGGCACCCGGCGCTGCTTGCCGGTGTTCGCGCCGCACACAAACACATACGGCCGGGCGCGCACGATGGGAGCCGGATACCCGGGCAGATACCGACCAAACGTGGGATTACTTCGCCGCGTCACGCAGCGCGGCAAGCAAAGGTTCGGCGGCCTCTTTCAGAAAAAGGTCTTGCGATTCGCCGCCGACCTGGACGAGGGCCACGTCGGTGAACCCGGCCTCCCAGTAGGGCCGGACGGCCTCGACGATCGCATCGAGGTCCGGCCCGCAGGGAATGGACTCCGCGACGTCTTCGGGACGGACGAACTGGGTCGCGCCGGCAAAACCGGCCGGCGTGGGGAGATCGGCGTTGACCTTCCATCCGCCGGCGAACCAGCGGAACTGGTCGTGAGCGCGTTCGATGGCGGTGTCGCGGTCGGGGTCCCAGCACACCGGGATCTGACCGACCACGCGGCCGCCGCCGGCGAGATTGGCGGCCTGGCGCGCGGCATGCCAGGCGTCGACGAGCTCCCCGTCGGGCTCGACCGCGATGAAGTGATCGGCCAGCCTGGCGAATCTCTCGATGCCCTTGTCGCCGGACAACGCCACCGCGATGGCGACCGGGACCTCGGGCACGTCCCACAGGCGCGCGGAGTCGACGTGGAAGTGTTCGCCACTGAAGTTCACCAGCTGGCCGCCGAACAATTCGCGGATGATCTTGATGGCCTCGCGCAGCATGTCCTGCCTGCGCTCGACGGTCGGCCAGCCCCTGCCCACGATGTGCTCGTTGAGGTTCTCGCCGCTGCCCAGGCCCAGGGTGAACCGGCCGTCGGACAGGATCTGCACGGTGGCGGCCTGCTGGGCGACCACGGCCGGGTGATAGCGCATCGTCGGGCAGGTCACGTAGGTGTAGAGGTCCACCCGTTCGGTGGCGTGCGCCACCGCGCCCAGCACCGCCCATGCGTTGGGCGCATGCCCTTGCGAGGTCAGCCAGGGGGTGAAGTGGTCGCTGCAGACCTCGAAGTCGAAACCGCGCTCCTCGGCTGAAACAGCCTGCCGTACAAGGTCTTTGGGTCCACTCTGCTCGGTCATCAGAGTGTAGCCAAATTTCGTCATAGCTGTGGGGATACCCAGACACTCGCCCGCGTAACGCCGGGGCTGAAATTCGGCCCGGTAACCGCCCTGGCGTTACGCCGCTCCGCGCTCGCGGGCACGGCCGCCGGTTAACCCGCGGTGGTGATCGAGTCCCCCGTGACGCCGGCCGCCCGACGCGCCTCCAGCCGGCGCCTCTGCGGTTCGATCGTGTACCGCGGGTCGCGCGTCGACTCCAGGCCCGCCTCGAAGAAACCGAACCGCAGCATCGCGGACGCCGACAACAACGCC
>NZ_LZJB01000398.1:0-17446 GCF_001666895.1 Mycobacterium sp. E3298 | reverse complement strand
ACCTGCGACCGGGCGCTGGCGGTATCGTCGTCGACGTCGACCCGGGAGACCCCCGTCAGGTGCAATCCGCGCGGGGCGTCCCGGAACATCTTCCCGATTCCCTCGTAGCCGGCGAAGACCCTTCCGTAGACCAGGAATTCGGCGTCGGGGGTGAACAGGTCCAGGCATTCGTCGATCTCGTTGGCGTCGAGGGCCAGGGCGTAGCCGGCGAGCAGCTCGCGAATCGCGGCCCGGTCATGCGTCATGCTTCGCCTCCCGCAGGTGCTCGGCGGCGCCGCGGCGCAGGGCGTGCGATTCGGCCGTCAGCGTAATCATCGACAGCCCCAGCTTCGCCATGGCCCGGCCCGTCGTGCCGTCCCCGGCGTGGATGCCGGTCACCAGCCCGGCCGCGGTGGCCGCGCGGTGGGTTCGCACGATGGCGTCCAGGACGGCCGGATGCCTGGTCGCGCCAACGACATCCACGCCCAGCGAGAGCGCCAGATCGGCGGGCCCGACGTAGAGCCCGGCGAGCCCGTCGACGGCGCAGATCTCCTCGAGGCCGGACAGCGCCGAGGCGGTCTCGACCATGGCGAACACGCTGACCCGGGATTCCAGCGCGGCGGTGTCGCGGCCCAGGCTGGCGCGCAGCGGGCCGAAGCTGCGGATGCCCGCGGGCTGGTAGCGGGTGGCGGCCACGGCAGCGGCGGCCTGGTCCGCCGACTCGACCATCGCGATGACGACGGCATCCGCGCCGGCGTCCAGCACGCGGCCGATCGGCGCCGCGTCGGCGTTGGGCAGCCGCACCACGGTGCCGATGGGCAGGTGTTCGATCCGGCGCAGCATGCCGGCGATGTCGGCGTCGTCGAGGTAGCCGTGCTGGGCGTCGAAACCCACGTAATCGTAGCCGGCGCCAGCGAATTCCTCCGGGCCGAGCAGTGTGGGACCGGTGATCCAGCCACCCCAGATCGGGCCGCCCCGGTGCAGCGCCCGCTGCAACGCGCTCCGCGAGTCGTCGGTCACGCTCACTCTCCGATCGCGATCTTGACGCGCTCGGGGACGGGGCGGCAGGCCAACTCGAAGGCGCCCTGCACGTCGTCGACGCCGAACGTGTGCGTCAGATAGGTGGCGAGCAGTCCGGGGTGTTCGGCGGCGAACTTGCCGGCCAGCTCGAGCACCCGCCTCCGGTCCAGTGTCACACCGGATTTCAGCGTCAGGTTGTTGCGCAGCATGGCGCGCATGTTGATCGGGTAGGCGTCGTCGTCGGCGACACCGAAGTAGAAGACCGTGCCACCGGGCGCGGTGGCCTCGATGGCGTGGCCGAGCGTTGCGACCTGGTGACCGACGGCCTCGATGACGACATCGGCGCGGTCACCGGCGGCGAGTTGGCTCGCCCACCGGTCGCTGGTGGCGCGCACCGGGTCGTCGACGCCGAATGCGGTTGCCACGCTTGACCGGTCGACGGGGTCGACCCCGGTGACGCGCCGGGCCCCTGCCGCCTTGGCGACGTAGGAGAACAGCAGGCCGATCGATCCCTGCCCGATGATCGCCACGTGCCTGCCGGCCAGATCCGGCAGCTGCTCGCACGCATAGAGGACGCACGCCAGCGGCTGCAGGCCGACCGCCTGCGCCGGAGTCAGTACCGGGTCATACGGAGCCAGGCCATCGCCGTTGCTGACCACGCGTTCCATCATGCCGTCGAACCCGGAGGCCCAGCCGACAACCCGGTCGCCGGGGCGGTGCGCGGGGTGCCGGCTGGCGATCACCTCGCCGGCGACTTCATGGATGGGGAAGCCGTCCTTTTCGGCCGCGCTGGTCCCGTCGTCGCCCGGGAGACGACCGCGGGCGCCGCGAAAGGCCGGCAGGTCGCTGCCGCACACGCCGGCCGCCATGAACCGCAGCAGGACCTGGCCGGCGGCGAGGCACTCGGGAGTCTTCTCCGCGATCGCGGTCCGCTCGAACTGATAGGGGGCGATGATCCGGTAGGACCACACGTCAGACCTCCACCGGGATGTTGTTCCAACCCCACTGGAAGCTCGACGGCAACCGCCTGGCGGTGTCCGCCTGGATCTCGAACTCAGGAACCCGCCGCAGCCATTCCTGCAGCAGCACAGCCACCTCCAGCCGGGCGAGGTGGTAGCCGATGCAAAAGTGCTGGCCGCGGCCGAAGGCCAGCGAGCGGCGGATGGGCCGGTCCCAGATGAATTCGTCGGGCTCGGGATATTCGCGTTCGTCGCGGTTGGCGGAGGCGAGCAGCGTGATCACCCGCTGCCCGGGCCGAATCGTTTCGCCGTGGATGGTGAATGGCTTGCGCGCGGTTCGGGCGAACCATTGCGCCGGCGCGCAAAACCGGATCATCTCCTCGCGGGCGACGGGCACGTTGTTGTCGGGGTCGGCACGCACCGCGGCCAGCTGGTCGGGCCGCTGGACGAGCTCCCATAGCCCGTGGGCGACGATCTTGGGCACCGTCTCGGTGCCACCGATGAAGATGCAGAGCATCTGGGTGGCGATTTCCACGTCGTCGAGCGGGCTGCCGTCGGGCAGGCGGTAGCCGAGCAGGCCGTCGACGACGGCGAGCGGCTCGCCGGACTGGTCGGCTCGACGGCGCCGCACCGCGGGCAGCAGGTATTCGAAATAGTTGGGCCGCGCCTCGGCGGTGTCCACCCCGACACCGGGCTCGGCCAGGCTGCCTGCATTGACGGCGGCCAGCACCTCTGGCGCGAGGTCCGTTGAGATGCCGAGCAATTCGCATACGACGGACGCCACGACAATGCCGCCGTAGTCCTGGGTCAGATCGAACGAACCGCGTGGCAACAGTTCGTCGAGCCGGTCGTTGGCCAGCCGCCGGATCCGCGCCTCCCAGCCCGCGACCGACCTGGGGCGCAGCGGCTGGGAGTGTGCGCGCCGGATCTCCGCGTACAGGTCCGTGTCGAACACCGCGTGGAACGGCAGCGGATGCAACGGCGGGTCCTCGACCGGGCCGGTGTTGTGCTTGGCCAGGACGGAGGCCGCCGGCAGGGTGCCTTCCGACGCGACGAACGTACCGTCGTTGACCTCCAGCACCTGCCAGATGTCCTCGAAGCGCGATAGCGCGAAGGTGTCCCATCGCGGCATGTAGTAGACGGGATGGTGGTCGCGCAGGATTCGGTAGTAGGGCAGCGGATTCGCCATCACCCGCGCGTCGAAGGGGTCGTAGGCGAAGTCGGTGAAGTCCAGGGCCGCTGGCTGCCCCGTCACTGCAGCGGTGAGGGCGGTAGGGCCTGCAGGATCGAGTCCTCCCAGCCCTCGCGTAGGGCGGGCGCCACGCTCATCCAGGTGACGATCTCGGCGGGCGGGCTGTCCTTCCACGAAGGGTAGTGGTTGGCGAAGCATTCCCAGCCGCCGTCCAACGCCCAGTAGTGGATCACCTCGTTGTAGCGGAAGGTCGTGGTGAACGAGCCCAGCCAGCGCTTGCCGGTGCGTTCCGACCAAGGGACGTAGAGGCGCTCGAGTTCACGGATGTAATCGTCTTGACGCCCCGGCTTGGTTTGCATGATCTCCTGAATCACCAGCGGCGCAGCGAAATTGGCCTCACGCAATTGGGCGAGGGTCTTGTTGCTGGGCCCGGGGTACATGATTCGGCCCTCGCCGGCGGCGCCGAGGTCGGCCAGGAAGGCCGACCATTTGCCCGCCGCGGCCTCGTGGCTGCCGCCGCGTGCCTGGGCGGCCCCGATCCGCGCGTAGTCGTCGAACCCGTCGATCTCCCAGATGATCGTGACCTGCGGCCAGTGGCCGTTGTAGGGCGTGGTCTCCCAGATCGCGAACAGGCGCGCGCCGAGCTCGACCATCATCGGCCGGTAGGTGTCGGAGAAGACCTCGGTGAAGTGGTCGGCGCGGCCGGTGCCCAGCGAAATGGTCTCGTGCAGGTAGAGCAGTGTGTGGCGAAAGTACTTCTTCATCAGTCGAGCCGGACCAACCCCGAGTCGCCGCGACCACAGGTTGCCAAGTCGCAGAGTAGCGTCTCGGTGGAATAGACCGTGGGGCAATCGATTCCGGCCGCCGCCAGCGCGTGGCCCTTGAATCTGAGCGCGGCCGCGCTGAGCCGGTACTGCGCACGGGCCACCCCGCGATCGACGCGCAGTGGCCATCCGGTCGGCGCCTGGCCCCACAACGCGACTTCGGTCATCCGGTCGTCCAGCGACTCCAGCACCTGTTCGCGCACCCGCGCGTCCGCCGCGAACGCCTCGGCACTGACCGCCAGGCTCTCACTCGTCGCGGCCGGGTCCCTGGTGGCGAAGTATTCCTCCACGTCCAGCGCCTGCACGCCGAGAATCCGCAGTGATCGGGTGTCGCTGCCATCCGGCAGTAGCACGGTCACCCGCCAACCCGCCATCGCCCGGTCATAGAGCCACCCGCCGGCCGATTGGACGACGTCGCGGGCACTCGCCGCGATGACGTCGAGCCGATAGCGCAGACAATCGCCGTCCGCGCGGCCGCGGGCGGCCTTGACCCGGCCGCCATGGCTGATGTCGAACGTGGACGTGACCATTCAATCCGTTCCTCACCGCCGCACCGAAACTGGCGCTTACCGCAACGCTTGTCCTGGGCTGGGGCCGCCTCACGCGGCTCACCGGACAGCGTGACACTTGGGAGCAAATTTGTAAAGGCGCGACCGGTGGTCACGAGTCGCGTCGCGCCTTGAGTTCGGCCAGCACTTCCTCGGTATGCTGCCCGAGTTCCGGTGCCGCAGAACGCGGTGTCCAGGGTGTGCCGTGGAAATCGGCCGGGGTGGCCACCATCGCGACGCCGGCTTCCCCGTCCGGCACGTCGACGATGCCGCCGGCGGCGTGGAACTGCTCGTCGGCGACGACGTCCTCGAGGGCGTTCACCGGTGACCAGAAGAAGTCTGGTTCGGCCGCGAAGACGTGCGCCCATTCGTCGAGGGTCCGGGTGGCGAAGATGGCGTCCAACTCGGCGATCAATTCCGCCGCGTTGAAGAACCGCGCGTAGGCGTCTATGAACCGGGGATCCTCCAGCCATTCCGGATGGCCGACGGCGCGACAGAGCGGCGGCCAGTGCCGGTCGACGTCGAGCCCGACGATCCAGAACCGCCGCCCGTCGGCGGTCGCATAGTTGTTCATGCAGGGGTTGCCCATCGATTCCCGCTGCCCGATCGCGATCGGCTGGCCGGTCAGCAGGTAGGTGTTCAGGTCGAAGCTGACGGTGTAGGCGCCCTGGCGGTACAGCGAGGTGGTCACCAGCTGGCCGGTCCCGGTGCGCTGCCGCGCCACCAGCGCCGCGCAGATCGCCGCTGCCAGCGTCATGCCGGCCGAGTGATCTCCCATGCCGCCGCGCTGGAACGGCGGGGTGTCACCGGGGCGGGTCAGAAGGTGTGCCACGCCGGCGCGCGACCAGAAGGCCGCCACGTCGTAGGCGGCGCGGTCGGCGTCGGGCCCGGTTTCGCCGTAGCCGGTGATCAGGCCGTAGACCAGGCGGGGGTTGTGGGTCGCCACCGATTCGAAGTCCAGCCCCAGGCGTCGTAACGCGCCGGGCCGCAGATTGGTGACGAAAACGTCGGCGTCCGCGAGCAATTCGAACGCGGTGTCGCGGTCCGCCTCCTCCGCGAGGTCCAACACGATGCTGCGCTTGGAGCGGTTGTCCATTTCGAACGGCGGGTTGACGCCGAGGTCGCAGCCCAGCATCCGGCCGAACAGCCGCCCGGGGTCACCGCTCGGTGGTTCGATCTTGACGACGTCGGCGCCCCAGTCGGCCAGGATGCCGCCGGCCGCCGGCCCGGCCACCCATACCCCGAGCTCGATGACCCTGACACCCTCCATCGGTCCCGCCATGGCTGCGTTCCCACTCTCCGTTGTTCCAGCTGGGGCACCCCCGCTCGCGGGGGACACGCCAGCGTGACGCTGCACCGTGAGTGCCACGCTAGCGTGACACCCGGTGGGGTTTGCGCGCGAATGAGAGGACACCATGAGCCTGGTAGCCGGACGTGGTCCGCTCAGTAGTGATCCGGCCGGGCGGTTCTCGCCCCCGCTGCCCGACGACGTCGTTTTCATCGAGCCTCATCCGCGTCGCGTGCAGGCGTTCCAGGACGGGCGCGCGGTGATCGACACCGAAGGGGCGCTGCTGGTGCACCGGCGGGGGCGCCCGCTCAGCTACGTCTTCCGCGCCGAGGAGGTCAGCGACCTGCCCACCGAACCCGAGCCGGAGGCTCCGGGCTTCGTGCACGTGCCCTGGGGCGCCGTCGACACCTGGCTGGAAGAGGGCCGCGAACTCGTCCACTACCCGCCGAATCCCTACCACCGCGTGGACTGCCGCCCCACCCGGCGCCGCCTGCGCGTCTCGATCGCCGGCACGGTGCTGGCGGACACCGACGACACGGTGATCCTGTTCGAAACCTCGCTGGCGCCCAGGCTTTACGTCGATCCGGCGCACGTGCGCACCGACCTGCTGCGCCGGTCGGACACGGAGAGCTACTGCAATTACAAGGGATTCGCGACGTACTGGTCAGCGGGCGACGTCGAGGATGTGGCGTGGAGCTACCCCGACCCGCCGCCGGAAAGCCTGCCCATCAAGGGGCTTTTCAGCTTCGACGCCGCACGCGTCGATGTGATCGCGGAGCTGCCGTCCAGCCTCCGTAGCTAGGAGCGCCACGCACCGATTCAGCGGTCAACGCTTTGAGGTGCGTCGACTGTTCCGTTCCGTTCGAGATGCATCTGCGCGGGTCTGGATGCCGGCTAGCAGCATGTCGAGGGCGCGGTCGAAGTCCTCGGACATCGACGATCGCTGACTGGTCGATGCCAGGGCCGCCAGGTGGGGATGGCGATCCGCCGCCAGGCGTCCGATGCGGCCGGCGGCATCGATGTTGTCCTGCTCCGGGGCGCCCCCGGCCACCGGGCCGGCCAACTCCACTTGAGCGGCACCCATGATCAGGCTGAGCACTCCACGAAAGGCGGCCAACAGATCCTGGTCGGCAAGTCCGCCACGGACCAGTGCCGCGACGAGCTGTTCCGCTGGCGCGAAGCCCTCGTTCGAAACCGTGCGGCGGGTCAAGACGAGCGGGACAGCGTTACGGTGACGGCGCATTGATTCCCACACAGCGATTGCGATGGATTTCACGTCGGCAAGCCACTCTTCGGACGTGGGAGGTAGCTTCACGTCGGCCAGCACCGCCTCGGCGACCAAGGCTTCGAGTTCCTCTCGGTCTCTGACGTAGTTGTAGAGCGTCATTGGTCCGGTGCCCAGCGCGCTGGCCAGCGAGCGCATGTTCAGTGCGTTCAGCCCGTCGCGATCGACGATCTCCATTGCGTGGGCGCGGACTTCAGCGAGGGTGAATCGCGCTCGGATAGCTGACCTCCTGCTCGTTGCCGCTTGACACGTACAGCGTACCTAAAGTACACCATTACGTACAGCGTACGTATCTATCGAGGACGATTTCATGAGCACTCACACCACCACCGCGGTGACATTCACTTCACAAGGCGCTCGATGCGCGGGCTGGCTGACACTGCCGCGCGGCGCTGGGCCCCATCCGGGGGTCGTACTCTGCCACGGCCTCGGCGCGACGCACGGCATGGTGATGTCGCAATACGAGCACCACTTCGCAGATGCCGGCGTGGCGACACTGGCCTTCGACTACCGGCATACCGGTGCTTCGGACGGTTCACCACGCCAGCGCTTCAGCATGCGCCGCCACCAGCAGGACGTCGGAGCTGCGCTGACCTATCTGCGTTGCCACGACAGCATCGACCCCCAACGAGTCGGCTTGTGGGGCACCAGCCTTGGCGCGATGCACGTGCTGCGGGAGGCCGGAGCCCGACGCGATCTCGCAGCGGTGGTCGTGCAGTGTCCGATCGTCCATGGACCGGCAACACTGATCGGCGGCGGCTGGCGAGCCGCTATGCGCGCGACGCCGGCGATTCTCGACGACGTGCTTCGCCGGATGCGAGGCGCCGCCCCGCGATACGTCCCCATCGTCGGCGAACCGGGCAGTCTCGCTGCAGTCACCATCCCCGGTGCGCTCGACGGCTGGTACTCCACGGTCCCCGCCGGCACCAGCTTCGACAACCGCATCGCCGCCGCCGATGTCATCGGCATCGGCATGACCAGCGCCAAACACTGCGCCGCGAAGATTGCCGCTCCCCTGTTGGTATGCGTCTCCGCACGAGAGACCCTGATGAGCCCCCGCCACGCCGTCGATGTGGGGCGCCGCGCGCCAAACGGCGTCGTCCGTCACTACGACGGGGACCACTTCCAGATCTATCACCCGCCTCTGCTGGGCCAACTGCTCGCCGACCAGACCCGATTCCTTGTGGAGCACTTGAATGTCCAAAGCAGCTGATCCACTGCAGGACAACGACACTCGACTCGTCGCGTTCCTCAGCACTCTCAGTGCAGACCAGTGGGAACGGCCCAGCCTATGCACAGACTGGAGCAACCACGAAGTCCTGGCTCACCTCGTCGTCGGCTACTCGGCAACGTTGCCGTCGATCGCCGCCGCCATGCTGCGACATCGCGGTTCGTTCGACCGCACCAACTCCTCGATGGCCCGCGCGTTGGCCGCACAACGGGACCCGCACTCGCTGATCGACGACTTTGCGGCCTTGACACGGCAGGCGCGCGGTATCGGCCGCCTTTTCCCGCGGCGACTGCTGCTCGGCGATCACGTCATCCACCAGCTGGACATCACCTTCGCGCTCGGTGCCGAATCCACTATTCCCCCAACAATACTGGCCGCCGTTCTCGACACCGAGGTGCGAATTCCGAACCCATTCGTCCCGGCCTCCGCGCGCGCACGAGGCCTGAACCTCATCGCCACCGACACCACATGGTCACGCCCCAGCGCTGGGCCGACCGCCACCGGCGAAGCCGGTCACCTTGCCTCGGTGCTGGCCGGCCGTCCCTGGGCGCTCAGGCATTTGACCGGCGACGGAGTATCGGTACTCGCCACCCGTCTCCAGCCGTCGCGAAAGTCCATCCCGTTACGGCCATGACCGGTCATCGAGGGCCTCGACGTCTCGGTGTGCTTGCGGCCAATCACCAGTCGGCAACCGGCCACGATGACGCTCGATTGATCGTCCCGACAGCGAGTTGGCGCCGTGCGGTCACGTCCAGTTTGATGAATACCTTTCGCAAGTGGTACGCGACGGTGTTGGGACTGATGAACAGCTGGGCGCCGATCTCCGAGTTGGTGGCCCCGCCGGCGGCCAATACGGCGATCTGCGCCTCACGCGGAGTCAGAGCTGAATCTTTCGGGACGGCCGCCTTTCTCCGGACTCGTTCGCCTGTCGCTTCAAGCTCAAGCCGCGCGCGCCTGGCAAAGGCATCCATTCCGTTTTTCGTGAACGTTTCATAAGCCGGTCCTAGCTGCTTGCGTGCGTCTAGCGGCCGCCGTTCCCGACGCAGCCATTCCCCGTAGACAAGCCGTGCACGCGTGGCGGCCGGGAGCAGATTTGTGTGGTCCATCCGCTCGATCGCCTCGCGGTAGAACCGTTCCGCGGACCTGCCGCTGCTTACCAGCGCATGTGCGCATGCGTAAGTCCCTAGCGCCCAATCTGTTCCAGCCGTCTGCGTGCTCTCTCCAAGTGCGACAAGAGCGGCACGCGCATCGTTGATTTGCCCACAACGCGTTGCCGCCTCTATCAACTCGGGCAGCAAGAACGTCGTCCACAGTTCTTCGGTGTGCTCGCACCCGTGTCGGGCCGCCACCAAGGCCTGCTCGTAACGCCCCAGCCCGTTGCACAGTAGCGCCGTCGCCAATTCGATTGACGCCAAACCCATTCCCTCACCGCGGGCCACCGCATAGTGCTTACCCTGCTGCACCAATCGAGCAGTTTCGGCATGGTCGCCCCGCCAGGCCGCAAGCGGAAGCGCCGCGTAGGGAAAGACCGTGGTGACCGTCGAAGCGGCGATCGATTCGGCCTCGGTGATCAGCTGCCGGGCCGCTGTGAAATCCCCACTCCAAGTGAGCGCCGCCGCCAGCGAGTGCAACGCCACGGCCAACACGCGTTGGTCCTCCGCGGCGCGGGCGAGCTCGACTTGCCGAGCCGGCAGGTGCAACCACGCGCGATCGTCCCAAGCGATGATGGCGCCGTGGCAGGCAAGCCACAGCCACCGCGTCCCGCCCTCGACACTTGGTCCGTCGGCGGCACAGAATCCGTCCAACGCGCTTCGAACCAGCCCGATACCTGCTCGGGGGCCACCGATGACCACGGCTGTCAACCCATCCAACAGGAGGTCTGCCGGTCGTTCCGGTCGACGGGCCGCAGGGGCGGCCGCCGCGGCCGTCGCCACTTCCAACACGCCGCCGCTGCCGGCGAGACGGCCCGCGAACAGCACCGCCGATAGCGCCTCGAGAAACAGTTCGCGCGCTGCCCGCGCATCGTGCGGCGCGCGCTCCCGGGCCAGCGCAGTCAAGGCGGCAGCGGCGTCGCTGCCACACTTCGAGGTGAACATCATCTCGCCGCGGAGCGCGGACGGTAGGGAACCGCTTCGCCCAAACAACGAGATCGGGTCCGCGGGGCGCATCAGTGCGCTCGCCGACGAAGCGGTGGCCGCGTGTCAGTCCGGCCGGTCGGCGGGGCGATAACACCGGACTTGATGACTTCGCGCCCGCCCCGGCTCCGGGCGTAAATCATGTCCGAAAGTGTATCGGCTGTGGGTGAAAAGCGCCCTGTCTGCGAATGCCGAACCGGCTCGCTGAGACGGCCACGAATGCACGACGACTACCAGGTCTTGAGGATTCCGCGTCGGGCAACCCCGAATCATCATCGACGTAGGCCGGGCGTAGGGGGTCCTCCCTTCGTGGAGCTTTGGAGGCAGCAGCATGACCACCGTTCGTGAGGCGATCCTCGACCTACTGCGCGCGCATCGCTTGACGACCGTCTTCGGCAATCCTGGCTCGTCGGAATTGGCTCTGTTGCAAGACTTCCCAGACGACTTCCGCTATGTGCTCGGGCTCCAGGAAATGGTGCCGGTCGGGATGGCCGATGCATACGCACAAATCACCCGGCGACCCGCGCTCGTCAATCTGCACACCGCCCCCGGGATGGGTAACGCGCAGGGCCAGATCTACAACGCATTCATCAACAAGACTCCGCTGATCGTGACCGCCGGAAATCAGCGCCGCACGATGCAGAACCAGTACTGCCTGCTGACGAACGTCGAGCCCGCTCTGGTGCCGAAGCCATTCGTGAAGTGGGCGGCAGAACCCGCGATCGCCAGCGAGGCCCCTGCCGTGTTGGCCCGTGCAATCCACCTGGCAACCACGCCGCCGATGGGTCCGGTATTCGTCTCGCTGCCGATGGATGACATGCCGGTCCAATTCGATGACACGCAGGCCACCGATGTCGCCGCCGTGCGCGACCGCTCGGTGACCCACACCGCGGGCTTTTCCCAGGACGTCGCCGAGCGGATCGGCGGCCGACTGGAGTCCGCGAAATCGCCGGCACTGATCGTGGGCGGCGACGTCGAACGCTATGGCGCGTGGGCGGCGGTGATCGCGTTGGCGGAGCGCACCCAGTCGGCCGTCTGGACGGCACCACTTACGGGGTGGAGCGGATTTCCGGAGAACCACCCGCTGTATCAAGGAATCCTGCCGCCCGGTGCCGGCTGGATCTCCGAGATGCTGGCCGGACACGACCTACTCCTGGTGATCGGCGCACCCGTCTTCCGGTACTACCCGTTGGTACCGGGACCGTATGTCCCCGCGGGCGCGAGCCTGATTCAGATCACCAATGACCCGGACGAGGCTGCGCGCGCCCCCGTCGGGGACGCGATCGTGGCCGACGTCGCCAGTGCGGCCGAAGCACTGCTCGCGGCGACCAACCCCACCCAGCGGCGGGCTCCAGCCGCCCGTGCGCCGATCCCGGACCTGGAAAATTCGCAAACGCCGCTGCGACCCGAAGCGCTATGGACGGCCGTGGGCCGAGGCGCGCCGCCGGACACGTTGTGGGTCAGCGAGGCGGGCAGCAATGAAGTCGCCATCACGAACAGCATTCGACCCGGCAATCCGTTCTCGCACCTATCGTCGGCGGGCGGCGGCCTGGGCTTCGGGCTACCCGCATCCGTCGGTGCTCAACTAGCCGCTCCCGACCGTCCCGTCGTCGCGTTGATGGGCGACGGTTCGATGCAATACGCGATTACCTCGCTCTGGACCGCTGTGCAGTACCAGATCCCGGTGACCATCGTGGTGGCCTCCAACGCCGAATACGGTGTGGTCAAAGAATTCGGCGGATGGGAGAAGACGCCGGGGGTACCCGGGCTCGACATACCCGGGCTCGACGTCGTCGCAACGGCGGCCAGCTACGGCGTCGACGCCTATGAAGCCCACACCACGGACGAGGTCACCGAACTGGTGAAAAGCGCTATCGCTGACCAGCGCCGCCCCACCCTCATCAACGCGCGTACGACTCCGGTCGAAGGCTGACATCACGGCGACCCGCGGGCGCGGGTCGGCGGCAAGGTCCTCCGAATAGATTGGAGCCGAATGCCTTTGGCGTGAAACCGGCTAGCTCGCCAGCCCGACGATCGCCAGCATGAACAGCACCCCGCCGAGTGTGCATGCCAGGGTCGCCGCGCTGCGATGGCCGGCATGTGCCCTCGGCAGGATGTCGGCGCTGGCCAAATACATCAGGAAGCCCGCGAAAAACCCGAGATACACCTCGAGCAGGCGATGGGGAATCGTCACCGCCAGCGTGAGAGCCGCCCCGGCCACCGGTGCCACGGCGTCGGCGCCGAGCAGGGTCAGGGCCCTCCGCCGGTCGTTGCCGTAGAGCGATGTGACGGTGTAGGTGTTGAAGCCGTCGGCGAAGTCGTGGCCGATCACCGCGACCGCCACCACCGCGCCCGCGGCCGCTCCCGCCTGGAATGCGGCGCCGATGGCGAATCCGTCCATGACGCTGTGGCCGATCAGACCCGACGCGGCGAGGATCCCGACGCCGGGCGCATCCGGCTCACCGGCATCCTCCGATCCGTCACCGCGATGGATGCCCACCGTGTGTTCGATGACGTGCAGGACCAGAAAGCCGAGGACGAACGTGAGCAGCGGAGCCGGTATGCCGAAGAGGACCCAGTACTGCCGGCTCAACGCTTCCGGCAGCAGGTCGAAGCCGACCGCGCCGAGCATCAACCCCGCCGCCAACCCCAGCACCAGATAGCGGTAGGAACCGATCCGCAACGCCGCATAACCACCCAGCAGCGTGGTGATGAACGAGCCGAGGGCCACGAGAACAACCACTGCGGGCCCACCTCTCTGCGACCGGTACCGGTGAAAAGGTAGCGCGACACCCGGCGATCGGCGACCCGGCGCACCCGCGAGTCGGGGCCGCGAAAGTGCCGCTAGCGAAGCGCTTCTGAGCTAGCCGCCGTAGCTGGGGCGTCCCAGCTTGAGCTCGTGCTGGGCGATCATGTTGCGGAAGACTTCCAGGGTGCCGCCGTAGATCCCCAGCGGCAGCGCCAGCCGGTAAAGATGTTCTGCCGCACCGTCGGTGGCCGAGCCCGCAGTTTCGGTGGGCAACGCCGACGCTGTCCCGAGGATGTCCATCAGGTCCGGCGTGACGTCGCGCATCGTCTGCGCGATTGCGACCCGCCCGAACATCCCGGGGGCGCTCAGCGCCGCCTCCATCCGGGCGACGTCGCGCCCGAGCCGGTATTTCACCGAGTCGTCATCCAGCGGCCGCCGGCCGTCGGGGCCGGGTTGAGCGGCGACCGCCACGACGGTGTCGACGACTTCGGCCATCAGGTCGCCGTGCGCCGACATCGCGGCAATGTATTGCAGGCCATGGTCTTCCGGGTCCACGATCCCGTGCTCGGAGTCCAGTGCCGCGCGCATCACCGTCCAACCGCCGTTCACCTCGCCGATGCGGTAGCGATCGTCGACGCGGACGTCGCTGTAGTAGACGATGTTGGTGCGGTCACCGTCCAGGGTGCGGATGCCCTGGATCTCGATCCCGGGCGAGTCCAGCGGCACCAGAAACATGGTGAGGTTCCTGTGTTTGCGCCCCTGCGGGTCGGTGTTGGTGAGCAGGAAGACGTACCGGGCGTTCTGGGCGTTCGACGTGAACATCTTGGAGCCGTTGATGATCCAGCCGTCGCCGTCGCGCGCGGCGCGGGTCTTGCAAGTCGCGACGTCGGAGCCGCCTTCGGGCTCGGTGTAGCCCAGGCAGAGCCGGATCTCGCCGGCGAGCACACCGGGCACCACCTGGTCGGCGAGCTCCGGCGCCCCGAATTGGCGCACCAGCCGCGCGACCACGGATGTGGTGCCCCAGTGATACCACGGCGTGTGGGCCCGGGCGATCTCGAGCTGGAAAATGCGCCGGCGGACCGGGCTGAACCCGCCCTCGGACTCCAGCTTCCAGTCCGATTCCAGGTAGCCTGCCTCGCCCAGCGCCAAATGCACGTGCTCGTCGAAGTTTTCGCCGAACTCCAGCTGACGATGGAGCACCTCGTCGGTGACATGCTTCGCGATGAACGCCCGGGTTTCGTCACGGAAGCTCTGGTCCTCGGGTGAGAGTTCGACGCGGGAGAAGTCCATCAGGCCGCGTCGATCACCAGGGTGCGGAAGCGGTCGAGGGTCTCGAGGGCATGGGCCATGCTGTCACCGGGCAGGTGGACGCTGACCCACGTCACGCCCAGCTTCGCCAGCTTGTCCAAACCGTCGAGGTAGGCGTCCGCGTTGAAGTCGTCGTCGGTGATGCTGCCACCCTCGAAGTTGGTGAAGGTGATGTCGATCGCCGACCAGTCCCGGCCCGCGGCATCGCAGCGCCGCCGCAGGTCCTCGATGCCCTCGCGCAGGCGTGCCGCCGAGTCGATGACGGCGGTTCCCGCAGTCTGGGCCAGTTGGGGCGGCGCCGGAAACGGGCACCAGCCGTCACCGTACTGCGCCACGCGCTGGCGTGCCGACGACGTGTTGCCCCCGATCCAGATCGGCGGATGCGGGTCGCTGACCGGCCGGGGGTGCGCGGTGATCCCGCGGGCACTGAAATGCCTTCCCTCGTAGGTGATGTCGTCTCCGGTCCAGACCGCCCGGATCAGCTGCAACGCTTCCTCGAACAGCTCGGCCCGCTCGTCGTAGCTCACGCCGAGCGCGGCGAACTCCCGCTTGAGGTACCCCACACCGACCGCGAGCGTGAACCGGCCGCCGGAGAGCAGATCCAGCGTGGCGCCAGACTTGGCCACCACGAACGGATTTCGATACGGCAGCACCACGATGTTGGGGATCAGCCGCAGCGTGTTCGTGGTGGCGGCCGCGAAACCCAGCGCGACGAAGGGATCGAGCGCGTCGTGTCCGCCGGCCTCCAGCCACCGCTGCGACGGCGCCGGGTGATCGGTGAAGCCGAACCCGTGGATGCCGGCCGCTTCGGTGGCGGCGGCCACCTTGCCGATGCCGTCGCCGCTCACCAGCTCCGGGTTGTACGGGTGGCTGTGCATCGGGTGGGTGATGGTGAAGCGCATGACCGGGACCAGCCGCTAGAACCGTGCGCGGGAGTCGATCGCCGTGTCGCTGGTGCGCAGCGGCCTGATCAGCGCCTCTTGGGCGAAGGAGCACAGCAGCTCGCCCTCCTCGGAATGCACCGTGCCACGCACGTAGGACATTCCCGCGCCGACCTGGGTGCTCTCGTGGGTGTAGAGCAGCCAGCCGTCCCAGCGGACCGGTTCGTGGAACGCCACCGAGATGCTCATCGGGGCGGTGGACACCGTCAGGTGGGCCTGCGCGGTGCCGATGCCCGGGTGCGCCCGCATTGTGGTGGAGATGCCCAGGTGGCCGGTGAAGTAGGCGAGCAGCGCCTTGGCCAGGTCGTCCCGTTCCGGAATCGGGTCGTAGTGCAGCCACGCGTGCAGTTCCGGGGGCCCGACCTCGTCGGGGCTGTTGACGTCGACGACGTCGACCAGGCGCAGTTCGCGCCCGACCATCGGCATGGGCGAGGGGTTGGCGCCGGCGGGCCCGGTCACGTCGGGGCGCGGCAGGTGATGGCGGATGACGTCGCCGGTCGGGACGTCGGCCAGCGCCGTGATGCTCAGGCAGCGCCGCCCGTTCTGCTGCACGGCGACAACCGCGGTGGCGGTGGACCGGCCCTCAGCGACGACGTCGAGGACGAGCTCGATGGGCGGACCGACGGTCACGGCGCGGGAGAACACCGCGTGCGCCGAGCGCACCGACTTGTCCGGGAATCGCTTGGCAACCGCGACAATCGCCTGGGCGAGCACCTGGGTGCCTTCCACCACCTGCCGTTCGTCGCCGCCGGCTATACCGGTGTCGCCGGTGAACCGGTCCTGCCCGTCGGCCTGCACGTCGAACAGATCCAGCAGGCCCTGCACCGTCCACTCAGTCTGCTCAGAATCCGTGGTCAAGTCCCGCTCCACCTCTCGCGCTAGCAGCTTTGGGCTCAGCGTGACACTTTGAGTAGGATTTGTAAAGCTTGGCTAATTAGGCCGCGGCACGACGCGTCGACGCACCGACGGAACACACACGGAGGCAACGCAATTGGGCATCGTGACCAGCACCTCGGAGACCGCATTCACCCAGTCCGCCGAGACCGTCTACGACTTTGTCACGAATCCGCAGAATTGGACCAAAACCTATCCCGGCAGCGCGCACATCGGCGGCCTCCCGGAGCTCCCCCTGCGGGTCGGCGACACCTGGGAGGAGGCGGGACCGGACAGTGACCGGATCTTCACCTGGCAACTGGCGGCCGCCGTGCGCCCGACGCTCTTCGTGTTCACCTCGATCGGGCGACTGGGGCACGACCGGGACGGGAACGGCGGCATGGAGGGCCGTATCACGGTGGCGTACCGGTTCACCAGGCCGGGGCAGGACGTCACGCTGTTCTCGCGGACGATGACGATCGAGGCGTTCAAGCACGCCCCGCTGCCGGATCAGCTCTTTCAGCAGGTCAATCCCGCGAAGATCGACGCGTACCACAAGGCCGTCGCGCGCGAACTCGCCAAGTCGCGAGATTGACACCGATACCCGCGGTGCATGACACTTTGGCGGTGTTTTGTAAAGCGGTAGAGGGGGTGCGCGGATGATTCCCGAACCGCTGGCCAACAGCTTCTGCTTCGGCGAGGGCCCGCGCTGGTTCGAGGGGCTGCTGTGGTTCTCCGACATGCTGGGCGAGGCCGTGCACACCTCGACCATGGGCGGGTCGGTGACCACGCTGCCGCTGCCCGGGCACTCGCCGTCGGGACTGGGTTTCCGGCCCGACGGATCGCTGCTGATCGTCTCGGCCGAAGACCGCAAGGTGCTCCGCTACGACGGTGAGACGGTCGACGTCATCGCCGATCTCGCCGACCTGGCGCCGGCCAACCTCGGCGACATGGTCATCGACGACGCGGGCCGGGCCTACATCGGGTGCCAGGCGCTGCGCGGCGGTTGCATCATCCGGCTGGACCCGGACGACAGCGCCCGCGTCGTCGCCGAAGACCTCGACTTTCCCAACGGCATGGTGATCACGCCCGATCGCCGGACCCTGATCGTCGC
>NZ_LZJB01000397.1:0-3726 GCF_001666895.1 Mycobacterium sp. E3298 | reverse complement strand
ACGGCCGGATGTGCCCGATCGAGACCCCGGAGGGTCCGAACATCGGCCTGATCGGCTCGCTGTCGGTGTACGCGCGGGTCAACCCGTTCGGCTTCATCGAGACGCCGTACCGCAAGGTGGTCGACGGTGTGGTCACCGACGAGATCCACTACCTGACCGCCGACGAGGAGGACCGCCACGTGGTGGCGCAGGCCAACTCGCCGATCGACGCGAAGGGCCGGTTTGAGGAGTCGCGCGTCCTGGTCCGCCGCAAGGCGGGCGAGGTCGAGTACGTGCCGTCGTCCGAGGTGGACTACATGGACGTGTCGCCGCGCCAGATGGTGTCGGTGGCCACCGCCATGATCCCGTTCCTCGAACACGACGACGCCAACCGTGCCCTGATGGGCGCCAACATGCAGCGTCAGGCGGTTCCGCTGGTGCGCAGCGAGGCGCCGCTGGTGGGCACCGGCATGGAGCTGCGCGCCGCGATCGACGCCGGCGACGTCGTCGTCGCGGACAAGGCCGGGGTGATCGAGGAGGTCTCCGCCGACTACATCACGGTGATGGCCGACGACGGCACCCGGCACACCTACCGGATGCGCAAGTTCGAGCGGTCCAACCACGGCACCTGCGCCAACCAGTCGCCGATCGTGGACGCCGGGGACCGGGTCGAGGCCGGCCAGGTCATCGCCGACGGCCCCTGCACCGAGAACGGTGAGATGGCGTTGGGCAAGAACCTGCTGGTGGCGATCATGCCGTGGGAGGGCCACAACTACGAGGACGCGATCATCCTGTCCAACCGCCTGGTTGAGGAGGACGTGCTCACCTCGATCCACATCGAGGAGCACGAGATCGACGCCCGCGACACCAAGCTGGGCGCCGAGGAGATCACCCGGGACATCCCGAACGTCTCCGACGAGGTGCTGGCCGACCTCGACGAGCGCGGCATCGTCCGCATCGGCGCCGAGGTGCGCGACGGCGACATCCTGGTCGGCAAGGTCACCCCGAAGGGGGAGACCGAGCTGACCCCGGAGGAGCGGCTGCTGCGGGCGATCTTCGGTGAGAAGGCCCGCGAGGTCCGCGACACCTCGCTGAAGGTGCCGCACGGCGAGTCCGGCAAGGTGATCGGCATCCGGGTGTTCTCCCGCGAGGACGACGACGAGCTGCCGGCCGGTGTCAACGAGCTGGTCCGCGTCTACGTGGCCCAGAAGCGCAAGATCTCCGACGGTGACAAGCTCGCCGGCCGGCACGGCAACAAGGGCGTGATCGGCAAGATCCTGCCCGTCGAGGACATGCCGTTCCTGCCGGACGGCACCCCGGTGGACATCATCCTGAACACGCACGGTGTGCCGCGACGGATGAACATCGGCCAGATCCTGGAGACCCACCTCGGGTGGGTGGCCAAGTCCGGCTGGAACATCGAGGGTTCCCCCGAGTGGGCGGCCAACCTGCCCAAGGAGCTGCAGAGCGCGGAGCCGAACGCCATCGTGTCGACGCCGGTGTTCGACGGCGCCCGGGAGGCGGAGCTGCAGGGGCTGCTGTCCTGCACGCTGCCCAACCGGGACAACGAGGTGATGGTGGACGGCGACGGCAAGGCGGTGCTCTTCGACGGCCGCAGCGGTGAGCCGTTCCCGTACCCGGTGACGGTTGGCTTCATGTACATCATGAAGCTGCACCACCTGGTGGACGACAAGATCCACGCCCGCTCCACCGGCCCGTACTCGATGATCACCCAGCAGCCGCTGGGCGGTAAGGCGCAGTTCGGTGGCCAGCGGTTCGGTGAGATGGAGTGCTGGGCCATGCAGGCCTACGGCGCCGCGTACACGCTGCAGGAGCTGTTGACCATCAAGTCCGACGACACGGTCGGCCGGGTCAAGGTGTACGAGGCGATCGTCAAGGGCGAGAACATCCCCGAGCCGGGCATCCCCGAGTCGTTCAAGGTGCTGCTCAAGGAGCTGCAGTCGCTGTGCCTGAACGTCGAGGTGCTCTCGTCGGACGGCGCGGCGATCGAATTGCGCGAAGGCGAGGACGAGGACCTGGAGCGGGCTGCGGCCAACCTGGGAATCAACTTGTCGCGCAACGAATCCGCCTCCGTTGAGGACCTGGCTTAATCACTTTTAGTTACTAAACCCGCAAGGGGAAAGGGAGTTACGTGCTCGACGTCAACTTCTTCGATGAACTCCGTATCGGCCTGGCCACCGCGGAGGACATCAGGCAATGGTCTTACGGCGAGGTCAAGAAGCCGGAGACGATCAACTACCGCACGCTGAAGCCGGAGAAGGACGGCCTGTTCTGCGAGAAGATCTTCGGACCTACTCGCGACTGGGAGTGCTACTGCGGCAAGTACAAGCGCGTCCGCTTCAAGGGCATCATCTGTGAGCGTTGCGGCGTCGAGGTGACTCGCGCCAAGGTGCGCCGCGAGCGGATGGGTCACATCGAGCTGGCCGCGCCGGTCACGCACATCTGGTACTTCAAGGGTGTGCCGAGCCGCCTCGGTTACCTGCTCGACCTCGCCCCGAAGGATCTCGAGAAGATCATCTACTTCGCGGCGTACGTGATCACGTCGGTCGACGACGAGATGCGGCACAACGAGCTGTCCACGCTCGAGGCCGAAATGATGGTGGAGCGCAAGGCCGTTGAGGATCAGCGCGACGCCGACCTGGAGGCCCGCGCGCAGAAGCTGGAGGCCGACCTGGCCGAGCTGGAGGCCGAGGGCGCCAAGGCCGACGCCCGCCGCAAGGTGCGCGACGGCGGCGAGCGGGAGATGCGTCAGCTCCGCGACCGCGCCCAGCGTGAGCTGGACCGGCTGGAGGACATTTGGAGCACCTTCACCAAGCTGGCCCCCAAGCAGTTGATCGTCGACGAGAACCTCTACCGCGAGCTCGTCGACCGCTACGGCGAGTACTTCACCGGCGCCATGGGCGCGGAGTCGATCCAGAAGCTCATCGAGAACTTCGACATCGACGCCGAGGCCGACTCGCTGCGTGACGTCATCCGAAACGGCAAGGGGCAGAAGAAGCTTCGCGCCCTCAAGCGCCTGAAGGTGGTCGCCGCCTTCCAGCAGTCGGGCAACTCGCCGATGGGCATGGTGCTCGACGCCGTCCCGGTGATCCCGCCGGAACTGCGCCCGATGGTGCAGTTGGACGGTGGCCGCTTCGCGACCAGTGACCTGAACGACCTGTACCGCCGGGTCATCAACCGCAACAACCGCCTCAAGAGGCTGATCGACCTCGGCGCGCCCGAGATCATCGTCAACAACGAGAAGCGGATGCTGCAGGAGTCCGTCGACGCGCTGTTCGACAACGGCCGTCGCGGCCGCCCGGTCACCGGGCCGGGCAACCGTCCGCTGAAGTCGCTGTCGGATCTGTTGAAGGGCAAGCAGGGCCGGTTCCGTCAGAACCTGCTCGGTAAGCGTGTCGACTACTCGGGCCGCAGCGTCATCGTGGTCGGCCCGCAGCTCAAGCTGCACCAGTGCGGCCTGCCCAAGCTGATGGCGCTCGAGCTGTTCAAGCCGTTCGTGATGAAGCGGCTCGTCGACCTCAACCACGCGCAGAACATCAAGAGCGCCAAGCGGATGGTGGAGCGGCAGCGTCCCCAGGTGTGGGACGTCCTGGAAGAGGTCATCGCCGAGCACCCGGTGCTGCTGAACCGCGCACCCACGCTGCACCGGCTGGGCATCCAGGCCTTCGAGCCGATGCTGGTGGAGGGCAAGGCGATTCAGCTGCACCCGCTGGTGTGTGAGGCGTT
>NZ_LZJB01000396.1:0-8631 GCF_001666895.1 Mycobacterium sp. E3298 | reverse complement strand
GATCAGCCCCGGGTGCTGGACTTCAAATTGTCGACGCTGACCGAACACGGGGCAGAGCCCGCGTGCAACCGGGTCGCCGTCCCGGTCGACCTGCGCCACGATTGGCCGACGGCCTTGCGCGGCGCGGGTTTTGACCCGTCGGCGCCCAGTGTGTGGTCCGCCGAGGGGCTGATGCCCTACCTGCCGGCCACCGCCCAGGAGCTGCTGTTCGACCGCGTGCACGCGCTCACCGCCCCCGGCAGCCGGGTGGCCGTGGAGGCGCTCGGACCGAAGTTCCTCGACCCCGAGTTCCGCGCCAAGCGTCGCGAGCGGATGGACCGGGTCCGCGCGCTGATGGCGCGCGTCGACCCGGACCGGCAGGTGCCGAGGACCGACGAGCTGTGGTACTTCGAGGAGCGCGAGGACGTCGGCGACTGGTTCCGCCGCCACGGCTGGAGCGTGACGGTCACGCCGGCCGACGAGCTGATGGCCGGCTACGCGCGCACGGCGGCCACGGAGGTCGCGGATGCGGTGCCGGGCAACCTGTTCGTGGCCGCGGAGCGCCCGCAGAGCTAGAGCAGGGCGCGGCATCCGCGGTAGTGGATCGCGCGCTCACGTGGTCACGCCCTAGCGCACCGCCCCAGGTAAGGAGCGCCCCGATGCGGGTATACCGATTCGACAACTCACGTGGACTCGACGGTCTGGAGATGAGTGACGAGCCCATCCCCGCCCCGCAACGCGGTGAACTGTTGCTCAAGATCCGGGCGGTGTCACTGAACTATCGCGACATCGCGATCCCGCTGGGGCGCTACGTGCGCGACAGCAAGTCCGGTCTCGTGCCGTGCAGCGACGCTGCCGCCGAAGTGGCCGAGGCCGGTGAAGGCGTTGACGACTACCACCCGGGCGACCGCGTCATGAGCATATTCCAGCCCAGGTGGTTCGGCGGCCCGCTACCGGCGACGGCGAACTCCGACAGCTACGGCAGCGGGCAAGATGGCTGGCTCACCGAATACAAAGTGGTATCGCGGGAATCGGTGGTAGCCACGCCGGACGCCTTGACCGACGAACAGGCAGCGACACTGCCCTGCGCGGCTGTCACCGCCTGGAATGCGCTGGGCGGCCCCACGCCGATCCGCGCCGGCCAGACTGTGTTGACCCTCGGTTCGGGCGGTGTCTCCGTCTTTGCCCTTCAACTGGCCAAACTGCTGGGTGCTCGGGTCATCGCGACGACGTCGAGCCTCGAGAAAGCACGGGCCCTGACGGCGTTGGGGGCCGACGATGTCATCAACTACCGCGACCACCCGCAGTGGAGTGAGCGGGTCCGCGCCCTGACCGACGGCCGAGGCGTCGATCGCGTCGTCGAAGTCGGCGGCCCAGCCACCATCGACCAGTCTTTACGGGCGGTCGCGATTGGCGGAGAGGTGACGCTGATTGGCTTCCTCAGTGAAGCCAACCCCGGCATCGACTACTTCCTCCTCAAGGGCGCCGGCGCGACAACCCGGTCGATCACGGTCGGGGACCGCGGCGATACGCAGGAACTGGTGCGCGCAGTCGGCGCCACGGGAATGCAGCCGGTGATCGACCGGGTTTTCGAATTCGATGATGCCGCAGCGGCGTTCAACCGAATCGCGGAAGGCGCGCACCTCGGGAAGATCGTCATCCGAGTGGGCTGACCAGCGTCGGGGGTTGCCTCGCTGCCTCGAGCCGCTCACCACCGCGACGCTGTCATCTATCGGTGGCGGCCGGACCGCTGAGGTGCATCGTCGTCGCCGCCCTCTCCTTGGGCGCCGCGCGCGTGGGCGCGCCACCGTTGAAATCCGCGGCGCGCGGCGAACGCGCCGACGATCGCCGACACGCACCACACCGCGATCGCCGCGTACGCCAACGGCGACGATCGGTTGCCGATCGACGCGCCCAGCGCGGTGTAGACGAACGCGCGCGGCACGGAACCGACGAACGAGCCAATGACCATCTGCCACAAGGGCACCCCGAACGCCCCGAAGGCATACGACGCGAACGCATCGGAGATGCCCGGGACGAATCGCTGGCCGACGACCGCCCACAGCCCGCGCCGCTCGATAAGCGCGTCGATGCGGTCGGTGCGTTTGGTGCCCAGCAGCGCCCGGGCGCTGTCGCGCCCGGCCCGCCGGCCGATGAGGCTCGCGACGATCGCGGTGCCTACCGTCGCGCCGAGCGTCACGAAGATGCCGAGGAGGGGGCCGAACAGCAGTCCGCTGGCCGCGGCCAGGATCGAGCCCGGCACGAACAGCGCGCCGAGCACGGCCGACGCCAGCACGTAGGCCAGCGGCGCGGCCGGCCCCGTCGCGGAGACCACGCGTCGCACGTCGTCCACGTGGATGACGCGCGCGATGGCCACCAGGTAGAACATCAGGAGCAGGAAGGCGACGAACACGCCGAGGCGCACGATGTGGACGCGCCGGGATGCGGGTGCCGGTGTCGGCGCGGAGTCGTCGTCGTCGTCGTTGTTGTTGTCCATGCTGACCGCGATTCTTCCGCACCGTGCGCGGCCGTCGTAGAGTGCCACACATCAGGGAGTCGCATACCTGTGAGAGGCGTTCTTCGAGATGTCCGAGCACCCTGAGCGACCGCGCGGCAAGCGGATCGTCGTCTGCCTCGACGGCACCGCCAACCAGATCGGGGCCGGCAACCTCACCAATGTCGCCAAGCTGTTCGAGATGTTGGACAAGGACGATCCGGCCGCCCAACTCGCCTACTACGACCCCGGCGTCGGCACGCTGGCGCCCGCATCGGCGCACTCGTCGCTGTCGCGCACAATCGACCTGCTGATCGAGAAGGCGTTCGGCCTGGGCCTGAAAGGCAATGTGGCGCAGGCGTACCGGTACGTGATGCAGCACTGGCGCCCGGGCGACGCGCTCTACATCTTCGGCTTCAGCCGCGGCGCCTACACCGCGCGCGCGTTGGCCGGCATGCTGCTGCGGCCGGGGTTGCTGCGGCCCGGTTCGGAGAACCTGCTGCCGTACGCGGTCGAAAAGTACGCCATCAACCGATATTTCACCGAGGACGAGTACGCCCACTGGGCCGAGTTCGCCCGCGCGTTCTGCTGGCGCACCGAGGGCGAGCCGCTGTTTTCGACTGTGCGGCAGAACAGCCCAAATCAGGTCTGGCACCACGCGGTGCCGGTCGCCTACCTCGGCCTGTGGGACACCGTGAAGGCGGCCGGCTTCCTGAGGTTCGGCAACCTGCGCTGGCCCTACACCCGCTCGCTGCCCAACGTCGCGCGCATCCGCCACGCCGTCTCGATCGACGAACGTCGCCGGCCCTATCGCGAATACCTTGTCGAACGCCATCCGCTGGGGCTGGAGGAACGCTGGTTCGCCGGCGTGCACGCCGACGTCGGCGGAACGTTCATGCCCGATCACCGGCTCGCGACGATCGCGCTGAAGTGGGTCACCGACGGAATCGCCGGCGAACTCGCGATCGACGCAGCGGCCTACCGGCAGCAGTGCGCGGTGACCGAAGACTTCGCGGACGCGCCGATCCACCACAACGGCAAGCTCTGGTACCTGGTCGGCTGCCGGCGCCGGCCGATGGGTCCCGACGCGCTGGTGCATCCGAGCGTGCTGGTGCGCCGTCGCGACAACCCCGGCTACTTACCGAACCTGACCGAGGAGGCGCAACGGCTCAGCGCCGACCCGGCCGACTGGACGTCTCCCGCGATGTAAAGGAGAAACCGCCATGGCACTGCGTTCGCTCACCGAGTTGGACCAATACAAAGCCGCGCCGTTCCCGCCCGGCTACCCCGACGACACGCGAACCTTCTACAGCCCGGTCGACCAGGTGCACGAGGCGCTCAAGGCCCTGCTGACGTCGGCCAACAAAAGCATCGTGGTGGCGATGTACGGCTACGATGACGCCGAACTGAATTCGGTGCTGCAGTCGGCGCTGAAGGACGAAAAGATGTACGTGCAAATGAGTCTCGACTCCACCCAGGCCGCGGGGAAGTCCGAGCGGGCTCTGCTGGCCCCGTGGCTCAATGACAAGATCGGCAACAGCATCGCCATCGGGCACAGCGAGAAGTCGGCGATCATGCATTTGAAGATGGTGATCATCGACGGCGTCGACGTCATCACCGGTTCGACCAACTGGTCCACCGGCGGAGAATCCAAGCAGGACAACCAACTCACCGTGATCCGCGACCCGTATGTCTGCGCGGAGGCCCGTTCGCGGATCGACATCATCCACGACGTGATGCTCAAGCAGATGGCCGCCGGCGCGCAATCCGGAGGCGCGCACTAGGGCGACGCCGCACTCAGGACGACTGCAGCCGCTGGGCCAGCCCGCTCGCGCGCACCGCCCGGCGGTCGATGGCCGCCCGCACCGACGCCTCGGTGCCGGCCACCCGGACCTTGGCCTTCGCCCGGGTCACGGCCGTGTAGAACAACTCCCGGGTCAGCAGCCGCGAATCCTCCGGCGGCATCAGCACCGTCACCTCGCCGGCCTGGCTGCCCTGGCTCTTGTGGATCGTCATGGCGTGCATGGTCTCGATGTCCGTGAGCCGGCTGGTCGCGAAGCTCAACGTTCCGGTGGCGCCGGCGATGACCGCCCGCAACCCGTCGTCGCCGACCACGACCACCCCGGTGTCGCCGTTGTAGACCTTGAGCCCATAGTCGTTGGCGGTCACCAACAATGGCCGGCCCGCATACCACGCGGACGACGGTTGCTGACCAGTCTCCTCCGCGAGCCAGCGCTCTACCTGCCGGTTCCAGTGCGACACTCCGTAGGGGCCGCGCCGGTGCGCGCACAACAGCCGGTGCTCGTCGAGTGACGCCAGCGCCGCCCCGGTGGCGCCGAGGACGGCGGCCTGCCGCACCCGCAGCGCGTGCGATACCAGCACCGGGCGCAGCCGGTCGGCCGGCCCGTCGGAATCGAGCCACTCGACGTGCTCGCCGCCGGCCCGCAGCAGCCCCATCACGCGGTCCGCGTCGCCGACCCGGATCGCCTCGGCCAGCGCGCCGATCGACTCGCCGAATCGATGCGGTGTGCGCAGCGCCGCCACCCGCACGTCGGCTCGCGCCGTCAGCCCGTCCACCAGGTCGGCCAGCACCGCGCCGGCCTCCACCGAGGCCAGCTGGTCGGGGTCGCCCACCAGGATCAGCCGCGTATCCGGCCGCACCGCCTCCAGCAGCCGGGCCATCATCGTCAGCGACACCATCGACGTCTCGTCCACGACGATCACGTCGTGCGGGAGTCGGTTGCCGCGATTGTGCTTGAACCGCACCGACGTATCCGGCCGCGAACCCAGCAGCCGGTGCAGCGTCGTCGCCGGCAGCCCGGCCAGCCGGCCCCGGTCCGCCGCGTCCAGCCTCTGCACCTCGGCGGCGACCGCCTCGGCGAGCCGCGCCGCGGCCTTGCCCGTCGGTGCGGCCAGCGCGATTCGGGGCCGCGGCAACCCGGCGCTCTCGGCCTGCGCGGCGAGTAGCGCCAGCAACCGCGCCACCGTCGTGGTCTTGCCCGTCCCGGGGCCCCCCGTAAGCACCGTAACCGCTTGCGAGACAGCTATTTCCGCGGCCGCACGCTGTTCCTCGTAACCCGGGGGGAAAAGCCGATCCAAGTCCGGGGCGTCGCCCCTTACCCCGGGCATGGAGAGCGCGAGCAGGTCGGCGCACACCTGCTGTTCCTCGAGCCAGTACCGGTCCAGGTACAGAAGTTCACCGAACAGCCGCAGCACCGGCGGGGACCCGAGCAGCGGGCTGGCTCGCACGGCGGCCATCCAGCCGGCCGGGTCGGGCCACGGCAGGTCGGCGGCGCCGACCTGCGCCGCCACCGCCCGCAGGTCCACGCATACCGAACCGCTGCGCAGCGCCCGCACCAGCAGCGCGACCGCCAGCGCAACCCGTTCGTCGGGCTCGCCCGCGAGCGCCGTAAGCCGCTGCGCCACATGGACATCGGCGGCCTCGAACACGCCGGCGTCGGTGTACGTCCGCAGCAGGCCCTCGGCGGTGATCGCCTCCAGCGTCACGCGACCGCCCTCCCATCGAGCAGGTCCGACAGCTCGGCTGTCAACGAGGCGGGCGGCCGCCAGCTGAACACTCCCGACGGATGACCGCCGACCACGGGGGTGGCCGCGCCGCACATTCCGCGCACGAACAGGTACAGGACACCGCCGAGATGCGCCTCGGGGTCGTATCCCGGCACGCGCCACCGCAGGAACCGGTGCAGCACAACGCTGTACAGCAGCGCCTGCAGCGGATAATCCGAATGCAGCATCGCCTCGACCAAGCGCGGCCGGTCGTAGTCGGCGGATGTCAACGGCCGGTCGGGGTCGCCGAGCCAGTTGGTCTTGTAGTCGACCACCAGGTAGCGGTGCCCCCCGCCGTCGGGCACCCGCAACACGGCGTCGACCGAACCGGTCAGATAGCCGCGCAACGGCTGGTCGCCGAGCGGGGGGCTCGCCAGGCGGTCGGCATAGGACGCCAGCGCGTCATCGGCCGGTAGGTGCGCACGCAACAACGCGGCCGTGTCCGCCAGCCGGATCTCGGGTGCGGTGGAACGCAGATCGCCACCGGCGAGCGGGAATTCGAAGTCCAGCTCGCGCAGTCGGTCCGAGAGCCCAATGCGCCGCAGCGTCAGGTCGCCGGCCAGCGGTCCCAGCGGCGTGTCATGCATCGGCACCATGGCCGCCGCGAGCTCGTCGGCGCGCACGTCGACCGGCCACCACACCGAGTGGGTGCGGATGTGCGCCTCGAGCTCGGCGGCCAGATCGGTGGCCAGCGGGTCGGCCGTCTCGAGCACGGCGTGCACCAGCGTGCCGAACTTCGCGCCCATCGGCAGGTCCGCCATCGGCGACGGCACCTGGCGCCCGGACGCGTTCTGCGCCAACGGTATTTCGCCGGCCTCGTCGTCCAGCTCGGTGACCTCCGGCTCGCTGCTGACGCCCACGCCCGCGGAGTTTTCCGCGACCCGGGTGAGACCGGAGTAGGAGGTGCGCCGCCACCCGGTGTCAATTGCGCGGTGAAAGTAGCGGCTGTCGAGGTCGGCCGGCACCGGCGCCGGCGGCGCGGACGGCGCGGCGGCCACCACCGACCGCTCGATCACCGGGCCGCCCGCCGCCTCCCATTCCCGCAGGCGGTCAAGGGCGTCGTCGTCGGGGATCTTCGCCGGCTCGCATCGGTCCGGCACGCACGGCTCTGAAGGCCGCCGGCCGCGCAGCAGCCGCGACAGCCCGCCGTTGGGTTCGTCGAACGCCGGCGACCACCACGCGACGACCTGCGACTGGGCCCGGGTCAGGGCCACATAGGTCAAGCGGCTGTCGTCGCTGGCGTCCTCCTTGCGGCCGAGTACCTCGACGGCCTTGAAGTCCGGGCTGTCCTTGCCGCCGATGTGCAGGCAGCGCACGCCGGCGTCGTGGAACAACACCACGTCGCGGTCCTGGGTGTTGCGGTTGAACGCGAACGGCAGATACACGATCGGGTATTGCAGGCCCTTGCTGACGAACACCGTCATGATCTGCACCGCGGCCGCATCGCTGTCCAGGCGCCGGTTGCGTTCGGGCGCACCGGCGCGTTCCTCGCGCTGCCTGCGCAGCCAGTCGCGCAGCGCCGGCAGGCTGGAGCGCTCGCGGTGGGCGACGTCCTGAAGCAGCTGCGCGACGTGGGTCAGGTCGGTCATGTGGCGTTCGCCGCCGCGGGCGGCCAGCACCCGGTCGGCCATCCCCGAAAGCTGCGCGGCCTCGAAGATGGCGGCGACGCCGCGCTCGCGCGCGTGGCCGGCCCACTCCCGCAGGGTTTCCGCGACCCGGTCGGTCAGCGCGTCACCGCCGGCCGCCAACGATTGCGCGGTCTCGCCGAAGAACATGGTGGCCGCCGCGGCGCGCACCATTCCCGGCCGGTGCGGCTGGTCGAATGCCTCCAGCAGGCAGAGCCAGTCTTCGGCCGCGTCCGAGCCGAAAACGTCGGAGTCGCCGGTGTACACCGCCGGCACGCCCGCGTCGCACAACGCCTTGAAGCAGGCGGCCGCGTCCTTGTGCTTCTCCACGATCACGGCGATGTCGCGGGCCTGCAGCGGCCTGCCCGCGAACGTCGCGCCGGCCGCCAGCAGGGCGCGGATGTCGGCGGCCAGGTCGGCGCCGATGTGGGCCCGCAGCTCGTCGATGGGCAGGTTCTGAATCCCGCTGCGCCCCAGGGTCGCTCGCTGGACCACCCGCAACCGGAACGGGTCGTTGTGCGGGGCGCCGGCGAGCCGGTGGCCCCGATGGTAGGCGTCGACGTCGTCCACGACGATCGCGGGATCGCCGAGTTGGGCGCCCCGCAGCACCACCTGCAGGCGCTCGACGAGCGCCGCGTCGCTGCGCCAATTGGTGGCCAGCGTCCTCTTCTCGCCCGCCGTCTCGGCCGCCCGCAGATAGGTCACGATGTCGCCGCCACGAAACGCGTAGATGGCCTGCTTGGGATCACCGATCAGGATCAGCGTGGAGCGCCCGCTGAACGCGCGGTCGATCACCTGCCACTGCACCGGGTCGGTGTCCTGGAACTCGTCGACCATCACGATGGGCCAGCGGTGGTGCATGCGCACCCGAGCGGGGGAATCGTCGGTGGCCAGCGCGTCGGCGAGCCGGCTCAGCAGGTCGTCGTAGTCCAGGACGCCCAGCCGGCGCTTGCGGGTGTCCAGTTC
>NZ_LZJB01000395.1:0-16074 GCF_001666895.1 Mycobacterium sp. E3298 | reverse complement strand
GTCGCCCCGCCCGTTGAAGATGTTGTAGACCTCGTTCTGCAGCACCTCGAGGTTGGGGATGCCGCCACCGCGCAGGATCAGCGACAGGCTGGCCAGCGTCTGCTCGGTGGTGGGATACGCCGAGGAGTTCTTCAGCGGAATGGTGTCGCCGTCCTTCAGCAATTCCTGCGACGGGTTGGGCGGCGCGGCCAGCTCGACGTGCTGGGAACCCAGCAGTGAGGTCTGGCCGATCTTGGCGATCGCGTTCTTGGGCAGCTTGGTGTTCTTGTCGACACCCAGCGTCAAAGTGGCGATCCAGTTCTTCAGCTGAATCTTCTTGATCGACCCGACGAAGACGTCGGCGACCATCACCTTGCTGTTGCCGTTGATCGCCAGCGTGTCCGGCACCTGCACGTAGATCGTCATGGCGCCCGAGCCGCTGCCGGGACCACCGGGGATCGCGACATTGGAGATGCCGCGCCAGCCGCACGAACTCAGCACCAGCGCGGCCATCAGCAGGACCAGGGCCTGCCAGGACCCGCGGCGAATCGGCGGGATCAGCCTTCGCAATACGCTCACTGGCCACCCCCGATGTCAGCCGGCACCGCCGGCCCGCCGGCGTTGGGCGCCGGCGCCGCGACCGGCGCCGGTGTCGGGGCCACCGGACCCGGGGCCACGCCCGGCCCGGGTGGCGGCGGCTGGATGGGTACCGGCGCGTTCAGTCCGATCGGCGGCACGATCGGGTTCTCGTCGTACGCGTTCGGCGGTCCCGGCGGCGTCTGCAGGTTCGACTGGACGGGCGCGATGTTGGGGCCTCCCATGAGCTCGGACAGCGAGTCCGGGGTCATCAGACCGGCCGTGATGGGTCCGACCTGCTGGCCCTGCATCCCCGGCGCGACGATCCAGCCGGGCTGGGTGTTGCGGTGCGACGTCGGGGTGTCGGGAACCCAGATGCCGGGCACGGTGGTGTCCTTATAGCCGTTCGGCGGGTGCAGCCGATCCTCCGAATAGGCCACCTGCTTGGGCAAGGTCTCGGCCGTGCTGAACAGGTTCGCGCCGAACGGCAGGTAGTTGAACTTGATGGCGTCGAGGATGGGGGCCAGGTACTGCGCGCACAGCTCCGCGGACTCCTGGTATCCGAGCCGGCTGCCCGCCTGGATCGAGCTGCAGATGAACTGCATCGGGTTGGCGAAGTTGGTGATCGCCGGGATGGCGACCACCGACCCGTGCGACGGGTGATAGATCTGGTTGATGTTCGCCGCGGCCGTCGGGAGGACGTGCAGCGCGGTCTCCAGTCCGTTCAGCGGGTCCGGCTGCAGGATCGTGTTCGTCACCGTGGCCAGGTTGTTGATGTCGTAGGTCAACACCTCGCGGTTCTTGTCCAAGAACGGCCGCACGGTCGACAGCAGACCGTCGAACTGCTCGATCGCGTTCGCCAGGTCGTTGTCGTTGTGGGCGAGCCGGGTGGTGAAGTCCGCCAGGTTCTGGTTCAGCGCGACGAACTGCTGGTCGTCCTTGTGCAGCGCGTTGACGAACAGCGCCAGGCTCTTCACCACCGCGAAGAAGTCGCCGCGGCCTTCGTTCAGCGCGTTGAGCGCCGACGACAGGTTGCTCAGCGTCGTGTTGATCTCTTTGCCCTTGCCGGCCAGGCCGTTGGCGTAGGACTCGATGACCTCACCGAACGGGCCGGTCGGCTGCTCGGGGGTGGGGCCCAGCTTGGAGATGATGTTGGTGATGCTGTTGCGCAGCTGGTCCCACTCCACCGGGACCTGCGTGCGCTCCTCGGGGATCACCGCATTGTCGGCCAGCACCGGGCCGCCCTTGTATGGCGGCTCCAGCTGGATGGCCCGCGACGCCACCAGCGTCGGGTTCAGGATCACCGCGTTGGCGTTGGCGGGAACCCGGTACTTGTTCTCGTAGTGGAAGGTGACCTTCATCTTGTCGCCGGCCGGCTCGATCTTGTCGATCGCGCCCACCCGCAACCCCATGATCTGGACCTTGTCGCCCGGGTAGAGCGCGTTGGCCGCCGGGAAATAGGCCACCACGGTGTTGTTGGTCAGCTTCTCGAAGAGCCGCCAGCCGACGAACCCGACGACCAGGGCCAGCACGATCACCAGCGAGCCGATGATCACGGTCGCCCGGGTCAGCTTCGGTAGCCGGATGTTTCGGATGTCAAAGGCGGTGCTCAATTCTGGCTACCTCCCCCGGCAGCGCCGCTGCCGCCCGTTCCGCCCGGGTTGATGAAGGGCGCCGGCAGCTGGTTCCCCGGCCCCGGTGGGGCCGCGGGTCCCGGCGGGAAGCCCGGCGCGAACGTCGACGGCGGCGGCGTCGGCCCGGCCGGCGCCAGGTTCTCGGTGCGCGCGCCCGGCGGCGCCTGCGCCGGCAGCGGCACGGGCGTGCCGGGAACGTCCGGCGGCGGGTCGCCCGGCCGCCCGGCGATCGGGATGCCCGGCGTCGGGGGCAGGCCGCCCGGGTTCGGCGGGGAGGTCATCACGTCGACCGGCGCCGGGAAGCCCGGGCCGCCGAACGGTCCGATGCCCCCGCCGGCGCACGGCAGCGGGTTCCACGGCCGCGGCAGACCCTCGTCGCCGACGGTCACGTTGCCACCCGGGTTGGCCGGGGTGTAGGAGCAGGGCGACCCGGGAGGAACGGCCGGCCCCGGGTGCTCCGGAGTGCCTTCCAGCACCGGGGGTGCCGGCGGCGGTGCGCCGTTGGGCAACCGGGTGCCGTTCGGGTCGGGCCACCGGAATTCGGGCAGCCCGGCGCTGCGCCAGAAGTTCTCCGGGTCGATGCCGCGCTTCTTGAAGGCGGCATCCACCCACGGCTGGATGATCTGGTACAGCGCGAGGTTGTGCAGGACCACCTTGAAGAACGGTCCCGACGCGATGGCCTCGTTCAGGGACGGCAGGAACTTGCCGACCTCGGTGAGCCCCGCGGCGACGTCGTCCTTGCGTTCCTTCAAGATGTCGCTCACCGTGCGCAACTGTTCGAGCACGTGGTTGAGGTTCGGGTTGTCGTTGATGAAGCCCTTGACCTGTTCGGAGAAGGCGGCGACGTTCGCCAGCAACGCGTTGATGGCCTGGCCGCGCTCGTTGAAGGCCACCAGCAGGTTCTTCGCGTTCACCAGCAGGCGGTCGACCTGGTCGCTGCGGTCACCGAGGACGCTGGCCACCTGGTTGGCCTGGGCGAGCAGATGCTTGACCTGTTCGTCGCGCTTGCCGATAGTGTCGGAGAACTTGGCCACGCCGTCCAGCGCGGCGCTCAGGTGCGGGTAGGTCTGGTCGATGGTCTGCGACAGGACGTGCAGCGATTCCTTGACCGTGTCGATGTTCCAGCCCTGGGCGGCCTTGGTGACATCGAAGAACGCGTCGTAGATCTGGTAGGGCGTGGTGCTTTGACCGATGGGTAGCGAGTCGCCGGGCCTCAGTTTCTGATTGCCCCGGGCCTCGACGTCCAGGATCTTCTTCCCGAGGATGGTGTCGGTCTTGATCGCCAGCCGGCTCTCGGTGCCGATGGTTGCGGTGCCCATATTGAACTTGACCAGGATGTGGTCGCCGTCGATGCTGATGGCCTCGACCTTGCCGACGTCCACGCCGGCGATGCGCACCTTGTCGCCGACGCCGATGCCGCCGGTGTCGGTGAACTGGCCGTAGTAGTGCGGTTTGGCCATCAGCATCGGCACGCTGGTGAAGCTTTGACCGACGCCGATGACGAGCAGCGTCACGATGATGCCCATCAGGCCGATGCGAACCCGGTTGGGTGGTTCCAGTGTCCTCATTGCGGGGTGCACCTACCCGTCGGCTGCTGGAAGAGCCGGACCGTGCGGACCGGGCCACCGGCCTGCAACCCGTTGATCTTGAGGGTGATGTCGCAGGCGTAGAAGTTCACGAAGTCGCCGTAGGAGCCGATGGCGCGCCCGATCATGTTCAACGCGGTGGGCACCTTCTTCAGGTAGTCGTTGAGCCCATCGCGCTGGTCGATGAGCGGCTGCTGGATCGCATCCAGGTAGTTGAGGGTGTTGTGCAGCAGCCCGCGGTCCTCGGCGAGCAGATCGGCGACCGTCCCGGCGGCGTTGCTGATGTGCGCGGTCCCGCCCGCCAGCTGGTCGCCGTGGTCCTTCAGCCCCGTGATGAGCACCTCGAGGTTGTTGACCGTCTGGTCGAACTGCTGGCGGTGGCGGACCGTGGTGTCCAGGACGATGTTCAGGTTCTTGATGACCTCGCCGATCGCCTGGTCACGTTCACCGAGCTGGTTGGTCAGCTGCGCGGTCTGGTCGAGGATGTCGTTGATGGTGCCGCCCTGGCCCTGGAACACGGTGATCAGCGCCGTCGCGATGGTGTTCACCTTCTGCGGGTCCAGCGCACGGAACAGCGGCTTGAAACCGCCGATCAGAGCGTCGAGGTCCAGCGCGGGCGAGGTCCGCGACATCGGGATGAAGCCGCCCGGCGGCAGCACCTTCTCGGCGCCCTCGCCCTCGCCGCGCTTGAGCTCCAGGTAGCGGTTGCCGATGAGGTCGAGGTAGCGGATCTGCGCGGTCGTCGACTGGTACAGCGGCACCGAGCGGTCGACGTTGAATTTCACCCGCGCCCGCTTGCCGCCGTCGGCCAGCTCGACCGTGTCGACCTTGCCGATCTCCACGCCCGAGGCGCGGACGAACTGGCCCGCCCGCAGCCCGCTGACGTTGGTGAATTCGGCCGAGTACGAGTTCGTGCTGTCGAACCGCATCTGGCCGAATACGACGATGATCATCACAGTGAAGATCAGCAGCACCAACGAGAAGATGCTGAGCCTGACGATTGTTCCGGTGATTTTCATGGGTTGATCGTGTTGTCCCCTACTTGGCGGCCCCAGACGTACTCGATGGCGTACGGCGAGCCGGTGTCGAGGTGGTTGTACGGCGCGATGCTGTTGCCGCTGTCCATCACCAATTCAGGTGCCGGCCACAGGTCGTGGGTGATCTGCTGCCAGCAACCGGGGGCGCCCCCCGGCCCGCCGCGCGCGTTCACCCGCGGCAGGTTCTCCGGGTAGGTGTACGGGTTCGGCGCGCCGCCGATGAGCCCTGCGAGCCCGCCGACCAGGCTGGCGAGGGTCGCCACCGCCGACACGGGGTTGGCCAGCAGCCCCAGCCCGGACAGGGCCTCGGTGTGGGCGCTCAGCGAGTAGCCGTTGCCGCCCAGGAACGACGAGGCCTTCGGCTCGATGTCGTGGTAGTTGCGCAGCGTGCAGAAGATCTCCGGGCTGTAGGTGTCCAGCAGCTGGGCCGAGGGCACGAGGTCCTCGGCGCCGCGCGCCAGGTAGGGGCCGCCCCGGTTGAAGATGTCGGCGCCCGTGTTGCCGAACCCGGCCGCGGACAACAGGGCCTGGTCCAGATCCTTCTGCTGCGCGTTGATCGTGCGCGAGGTGATGACCGCGTTGTTGAGGAAGTCGATTAGGTCGGGCGCGGCGTTGGCGTAGGTGTCCCCGAGCGCCGCCAACCCCTGAATGTCGCGGCGGGCCTGGGGCATCTGCGGGTTGACGTCATCGAGGATCGCGTTCGCGTTGACCACCGATTGCCCGAACCGGTCGCCCAGCCCGGTCAGCGCCTGGGCCGCGGCGCTCAGCGTCAGGTTCAGCTTGACCGGATCCACCTTCTCCGCGATCGAGGTGACGGTCTGGAACAGCGTGTTGATCTCCGTCGTCACCGACCGCGCGTCGATCACGGTGTGCGGGTTGAGCTTCTGCGACGACGGGTTCTTCGGCGTCGTCAGCGACACGTACTTGCCGCCGAACACAGTGGTCGCCTTGATGTCGGCGTTCACGTTGGCCGGGATCAGCGAGAGGTACCGGGGGTAGACGTCCAGGGTGAACTTCGCGGCCGGCTTGCCGTCCCGCACGGTCTCGGAGATGTTGGCCACCCGGCCGATCTCCACCCCGTTGTAGGTGACCTTCGAGCCGGGATCCATCACCAGCCCGGCCCGCGACGCCAGCATGGTCAGCTTGGTCTTGGGTGTGAAGTCGCCGCGGAACTGCCCGTAGACCAGGACCAGCGCCACGAGGGCGATGATCAGCGAGGCGATGCCCGCCAGCTTGTACGGCGGGTTGCGGGGTTTGTTGACCTTCACCGGTGACGTCATGGCTACACCGTGAGCGCGAAGTTGGGGTTGACGCCGTAGAGCGCCAACGCGGCTGCCAGAACCACGACCTGGACCGACACCAGCGAGAAACGCATCGATCGGCCGACGGCCTCTCCGACGCCGACGGGTCCGCCGCCGGCGTTGTATCCGTAGAAGCAGTGGGTGATCATCACGACCGCCGTGATGATGATGGCCTCGAGGAACGACCAGAACACGTCGTCGGGACGCAGGAATGTCCGGAAGTAGTGCTCGTAGGTTCCGTTGGATTGCCCGTACAGCACCGTGGTGGTGATCTGGGGGGACAGGAACGACATGATCATCGCCAGCGAGTAGAGCGGAATGATGACGACCAGCCCGGCCATGATCCGGGTGGTCGCCAGGAACGAGATCGACTTGATGCCCATGACTTCCAGGGCGTCGATCTCTTCGCTGATGCGCATGGCCCCCAGCTCGGCGGTCGCGCCGGCGCCGACGGTGGCGGCCATCGCGATGCCGGTGACGACGGGGGCGGCGATGCGGACGTTGATCAGCGCGGCGAAGAAGCCGGTGAACGCCTCGACGCCGATGTTGCCCAGCGAGGCGAAGCCCTGAATGGCGACCAGGGAGCTACCGGACAGGGTCACGAAGCCGACGATGGCCACGGTGCCGCCGATGACGGCCATGGCGCCGGTGCCCATGCCGATCTGGGCGATCAGCCGCAGCGTCTCCTTGCGGTAGTTGCGCAGCGCGTGCGGGATGTGGCCGAGGGCCACCGCCCCGAACCACGCCATCTGGCCGACGTCGTCGAGCCCGCGGGCCGCGGCGCCGCCGTAGCGGTTGAGGTTTTCGGCCGCCCGCGGGAAGCGGGCGCGCAATACGGCAGAGGTCGACATGTCAGTGGCCCGTTCCGAATCGCACGCCGATGGTCGTCAGCACCACGTTGACCGCGTACAGCGCGACGACGCAGAGCACGACGGTCTCGTTGACGGCGGTGCCCAGTCCCTTCGAGCCGCCCCGCACGGTCAGGCCGCGATAGCAGCCGACCAGCCCGGCGATCAGGCCGAACGTGGCGGCCTTCACGGTCGCGATGACGACCTCCGGCAGACCCGTGATCGTGGTCAGGGTGGCGAGGTAGGCGCCGCCCGAGACGTTTTGCAGGTAGACGCCGAACAGGTAGCCGCCGACCAGGCCGACGGTGATCACCAGGCCGTTGAGCAGCGTGGCCACCAGCGTCGCGGCGATCACCCGCGGGACCACCAGCCGGTGGATCGGGTCGATGCCGAGCACCTCCATGGCGTCGATCTCCTCGCGGATGGTGCGGGCGCCGAGGTCGGCGCAGATGGCCGTCGACCCGGCGCCGGCCACCACCAGCACCGTGGTGAGCGGACCGAGCTGGGTGACGGCGCCGATCGCCGCGCCGGCTCCGGACAGGTCCGCGGCCCCGAACTGGGCCAGCAGGACGTTGAGCGTGAAGATCAGCAGGACCGTCAGCGGGATCGACACCATGATGGTCGGCAGGAAAGCCACCCGCATGATGAACCAGCACTGCAGGACGAATTCGCGCCATTGGAACGGCCAGCGGAACAACGCCCTGCCGGTGAGGACGCACATCCGGAAGAATCCCCCGATGAGCGTCAGCGGGGTCTGCAGTTGGTCGCGTACATAGCCGACCAAGTAGGGGCCCCGTCGACTCGCCGACGTTGAAGTCACCGCTGCCCCCTCCAGCTGATACCGCCCGCCTCTCGGCGCGGCGGCGGATCGTGTCGCACGCCTCTCCCCCTCACGGCTCCGCGGCTGAGGGCACCCCCACCCCTCGCCGTCCCCCGCAAGCGGGAGGTACGCCCAACGCGGCCGGGGAGGCCCCCGTTTCGCCCCGACCCAACGTGTGTGACCATCGGCTCCCTACTGACAAGTAGTAACGGAGACCACAGGAATGTACCCGATGGCCATGCACGTGTGAACTGCATCTGCACAATTAACCCTTCGTCAACAGCGGGCAAACGTTACAGGTTTCGTCAGCTTTCCTCCCTGCCCGTGAATTCTCTTGCACCGGAACGGTTTTCATCGATATTTGCGGTTCCGTAACGGATCCGTAGCTCAGTCTTGAGCACCTTACCGGCGGGGTTGCGCGGCAACGCGTCCACGATCTCGAGGGCCTTGGGATGCTTGTAACGTGCCAGCCGCTCGGCCAGGAACTCCTCGAGCTCGTCGAGCAGCAGCTGGTCGCCCGCGACGGCCGCGACCGCGATCGGCACCTCGCCCCACTTCTCATGGGTGCGGCCGATGACCGCGACCTCGACGATGCTCGGATGGCTGGCCAGGACGTTCTCCACCTCGGCGCAGTAGATGTTCTCACCGCCGGAGATGATCATGTCCTTCTTGCGATCCACCACCCAGACGTAACCCTCCTCGTCCACCCGGACGAGGTCGCCGGAGTGGAACCACCCACCGGCGAAGGCCTCCGCTGTGGCCTCCGGGTTGTTCCAGTAGCCACTCATCAAAGTTGGTGCGCGATATACGATTTCGCCGACCTCGCCGATCGGCACGTCGTTCATGTTCTCGTCGACGACGCGTGCGGCCACGGTCGGGATCACCTTGCCGACCGAGCCGCGTTTACGTATCGCGTCCTCGCCCAGCAGCATGCAGGTGACCGGCGACATCTCGGTCTGACCGAACGCGGCCAGGATCTGGGTGCCGGGAAACGTCGCCGACATCTCGCGCAGCAGCGCGTCGGGCGCCGGCGCGGCTCCCCAGGACATCACCCGCAGCCTCAGGTCGCGGGGCCGTGCCTGTTGCTCGGCGCAGACGGCCTGCCATTGCGCGGGCACCAGGAAGAGGCCGGTGACCTTCTCTTCGGCCAGCACGTCGAGCAGTTGCCCCGGCTCGAACGCACCGAGCGGGTAGATCACCGTCGGGGTGCCCAGCAGCAGCCCGGTCAGCATGTTGCCGATGCCCGCGATGTGGAAGAACGGGACGCCGACGAAACCGACGTCGCTGTTGATGTCGGCGCCGTTGGTGTACAGGCCGGTCATCGTCTGCCCGGTCAGGTTCGTGTGGGTCAGCACGGCGCCCTTCGGGCGGCCCGTGGTGCCCGAGGTGTACATGATCAGCGCCGGCGAATCGTTCGGGATGTCGACGGGCTCATGCGCAGCCCCGTGCTCGTTGATCAGGTCTTCGTAGCCGAGGACGCTGTCGTCGCCCGCGCCGCCGGCCACGATGATCGTGCCTACCAGCGGCTCGACGTCGCGCACCCCCGCGGACACCGGGGCGAGCACCGATTCGGTGATCATCACCCGCGCTTCGCAGTCCTGGACCAGGAAGGCGATCTCGGCGGGGGTGAGCCGGAAGTTGAGCGGCACGGCGATGGCGCCGAGCATGTTGACCGCCAGCACCGACTCGACGAATTCGGTGCGGTTGAGCATCAACACCATGACCCGGTCGCCGAAGCCGACTCCCCGACGGCTCAACGCATCGGCCAGCGCCGCCACCCGCTGCCGCAGGTCCCCCCACGTCACGGTCCTGCCCAGGAACCGCAGCGCCGGGGCGCCCGGTTGCATCAGGGCGTGCCGTTCGAGCTGGGTCACCCAATTCTGCCGCCGGGACAGGTACGGCTGCTCCGTCCCCTGCGCCAGATGGCTCGCTAATTGCGCGGTCAACTCCGGCCTTTCCCTTCACTCGCGCACCGCTTGCGCCAGGTTGATATTTGATAAAACATGGTGTTGTCTGGGTCACATTATGGCCTGAAAGCCCTGCTGACAAGCCCCGACAAAAGTTTCAAACCAACCTCCGCGAAGCCCCCGAAAGCCCTGGCAGCCCCCGTGAACGCACCGATATCCACGCGACTGAGGCGCCGACGGCCACTGCGCCGGGCGCAGTTGTCCGACGAGGTCGCGGGTCACCTCCGGGCCGCGATCATGTCCGGGGCGCTCCGGCCGGGGACGTTCATCCGCCTCGACGAGACCGCGGCCGAGCTCGGCGTCAGCGTGACGCCCGTGCGCGAAGCGCTGCTGAAACTGCGCGGCGAGGGCATGGTGCAGCTGGAACCGCACCGCGGCCACGTCGTGCTTCCGCTGACCCGCCAGGACGTCGAGGACATCTTCTGGCTCCAGGCCACCATCGCCAAGGAGCTGGCCGCCGCGGCCACCGACCACATCAGCGACGCCGAGATCGACGAGCTCGAACGCATCAACGAGGCGCTCGCCGCGGCCGTCGGGTCCAGCGACGCCGAGACCATCGCGGGCATCGAGTTCGCATTCCATCGGGTCTTCAATCAGGCGAGCGGGCGGATCAAGCTGGCGTGGTTCCTGCTCAACGCCGCGCGGTACATGCCGGTGCTGGTGTACGCGGCCGATCAGCAATGGGGCACCGCCGCCGTCGACAACCACCGGCAGCTGATCGCCGCGCTGCGCCAGCGCGACGCCGCCGCGGTGATCGAGCACACCGTGTGGCAGTTCACCGACGCGGCGGCCAGGCTGACGGAAATCCGGGACCGCACGGGCATCTTCGACTAGCGGCGGTCGCAAGCACGGCGAAGCCGGGCGCCGCGGGCCGGCGCGATAGATCCACCGCGGTCGCAAGCGCGGCGAAGCCGGGCGATGGGTCTATCGCCTTCAGGACGAGCCCGCGGCCAGCTGTTCGGCGCGCCGCTTCAGGCTTTCGGCGAGGTGGTCTAAGACGTTGCCGACGAGCTGCTTGACCATCGGCGCGGGAACCGGCATCGAGGTCTCGACGTCCAAGTCCACGGTCAGCAGGCTCGATGTGCCCATCTCCACCACGCTGAACAGCTGCTCCTGCTTGGTGAAGAGGTCGCCCTGCTGCAGGACGGTCTGAATCTGGTTCTCCGCCGGGTAGTAGACGGCCTGGATGAACACGCTCTGCATGCCTTGGTAGTCGGTGTCGAGCCGCAGCTGGCTGGGGCGCCCGTCGTCGTAGCGGGCGAGCACCCAGAGGCCCTTGATCTCCTCGTTCCACTGCGGGTAAGCCTCGAAGTCCGCGACGATCGCCATGATCGAGGCGGCGTCGGCGCTGACCTCGACGGTCTTGCTCATAACTGGCATTGGCGAAGCATAGCCGGGTGGGCGACGCGTCCCGGCGGTGCGGCCCGGGCGGCGATTTCTCGCGAAAGCCCCGGCGCCGCGGGCAATCTCGGGCCTATCGGTCCACGCGCGCCGTCGACAGCAGCGACCGGACGGGGTCGGGGATTTCGATCGGCTTGCGGCTGGTGCGATCGACGTAGACGTGCACCCAATGGCCCAGCGCGGTGATCGGCTGAGCCTGCCCGTCCAGCGCGGCCCGGAACACGCCGAGCCGGTAGGTGACGCTGCTGCGGCCCAGCCGGGTCACCGCCAGCCCCACCATGAGGCCCTCGGGGAAATGCAACTCGGAGAAGTACCGGCAGGCCGACTCGGCCACGATGCCGAGTGCGGGCGTGGTGAGCGGGTCCAGCCCGGTGCTGGTGTTGATCCAGGCGTTGATGGCGGTGTCGAACAACTGGTAATACACGGCGTTGTTCAGGTGGCCGAACATGTCGTTGTCGGCCCACCGCGTTCCGACCGGCCACAGCACCGGGAAGTCGTCGCTGGAGAGCCCATCCGGTGCCGGCGGCACCGCCGGAGCCGGCGGGACCGGGGGTTCCGAAGCCATGGTTGTATTCCAGCATGGTTCAGATTCGGGGGGCCGTGCTGGACCGGATCGGTCTGGCCCGCCCGTACGCCGAGTCCCGGCCGATCCGCGTCGTCGATCTCGACCTGGATCCGCCCGGCAGCGGTGAGGTGATGATCCGCGTCGAGGCGGCCGGCGTCTGCCATTCCGACCTGTCCGTGGTCGACGGCAACCGGGTGCGGCCGGTGCCCATGCTGCTCGGGCACGAGGCGGCCGGAATTGTCGAGCAGATCGGTGACGGAGTCTCGGATCTCGCGATCGGTCAGCGGGTGGTGCTGGTGTTCCTGCCGCGGTGCGGCCATTGCGCGGCCTGCGCGACCGGGGGCCTGACCCCGTGCGAGCCGGGCAGCGCGGCCAACGCCGCCGGGACGTTGCTGGGCGGTGACATCCGGCTCAACCAGGCCGGCCACCGCGTGTACCACCACCTCGGGGTGTCGGGCTTCGCGACGCACGCGGTGGTCAACCGGGCCAGCGTGGTGCCGGTGCCACCCGACGTGCCGCCCGAGGTCGCCGCCCTGCTGGGCTGCGCGGTGCTGACGGGCGGGGGCGCCGTGCTCAACGTCGGCGATCCACAGCCGGGGCAGACGGTCGCCGTCGTCGGCCTGGGCGGTGTCGGCATGGCGGCGGTGCTCACCGCGCTCAGCTACGACGGCGTGCGCGTGGTCGCCGTCGACCAACTGCCCGACAAGCTGGCCGGCGCGCGGGCGCGGGGCGCGCACGAGGCGTACACCCCCCAGCAGGCCGTCGACGCGGGCGTGAAAGCCGCGGTGGTCGTCGAGGCCGCCGGCCATCCCGCCGCCCTCGAGACGGCGATTGCCCTCACCGCTCCGGGCGGCCGGACGATCACCGTCGGGCTGCCGCCACCGGATGCACGAATCTCGCTGTCGCCGTTGGGTTTTGTTGCCGAAGGACGGTCGCTGATCGGCAGCTACCTGGGCTCGGCGGTGCCCAGTCGTGACATCCCCCGGTTCGTCGCGCTGTGGCAGTCGGGCCGGCTCCCGGTGGAGGCGCTGGTGTCCTCGTCGATCCGGTTGGATCAGATCAACGAGGCGATGGACAACCTCGCCGACGGCGCCGCCGTCCGGCAGCTCATCAGGTTCGACTAGCCGCTACCGCCCGCCATTTCCACCGGCGAGCGTGCGTGTCTGTGCGACGACACGCCGTTGACGGCGGCATTCTGCGCACGCTCACGCGCGACGGCGCCAGCCGCTACCGCGGGTGCAGGGGCGCGACGAGTTCCACCGCCGCTTCCGGCAGGCGGTGTTCTTCGATGTATTCCCAACGGATTTGGTAGCCCAGTCCGGGCGCCGACGGTATCTCGACGAAGCCGTCCGGTGCGAGGGGGTCGCACGGCGCCGTCAGGTACGGCGGCGCGGCGTCGTAGCGAGCCCCGGGCCCGAGCAGGCCGCGCTCGTAGTACTGGCAGACGTCGTCGCTGGTGGCGCCGAGGACCTGCAGGTTGCCGAAGCCGCTCATGTGCAACTCGCACCGCATGCCGACGGCCTCGCACATCCCGGCCAGTTTCATCACGCCGGTGATGCCGCCGCGCAGGACGTCGATGCGGCTGATGTCGGAGGCATGGCGCAGGATCCAGTCCGCGCGGGTGTAGATGCCGCCCTCGGCGATCTCGGGAGAGCAGATCGGGATGTCGAGTTCGTCGCCGAGCCGCCGGTAGGACTCGACCCGGTACTCCGGCATTGGGTGCTCGTACCAGTAGAAGCCCAGCCGCTCCAGCTCGCGCCCGACCCGCAGCGCGTCCTCGTAGGTGTGGTAGGTCCCCCAGGGGTCGAACATCAGTACCATCTCGTCGCCCACGGCGGCCCGAACCTCGCGACACACCCGAATGTCCCAGTCCACATACGACGGCCGTGGGAGCGCGAACTGACCTGTCGCCGGATTCCAGTAGTGGTAGGGGTGAATCTTGTAGGCGCCGTAGCCCTGGCGCTTGCAGTCGACGGCGTGTGCGGCGTATTCCTCGGGCGATCCGAGATTGTTGAAACTGCTGGCATACGCCCTGACCCGGTCCCGTGCGCCGCCCAGCAGTTTGCGCACCGGCAGGCCGGCGGCTCGGCCGGCCAGATCCCACAGTGCCAGATCGATTACGCTGCACACGTTTTCGGGAAGTTTCGCCGCCCACAGTTGGCGCCAGATCTCGGCCCGGTCGAACGGGTCCTGACCGGCGAGCAGCGGGCTCAGGAATTGGGTGATGATCGCCCGGTCCCCCGGCAGCAGGCCGTCCTGGTCCCCGTGGAAGTGGCCGCCGAAGTAGTAGCCCTCGATGCCCTCGTCGGTGATCACCTTGGTCACGGTCTGCACCACGCGGTAGTCGGTCATCAGCTGGCCGAACGAGATTCGGTCGACCCATGTCTCGAACGGCACGACCTCGAGGCCGGTGATCTTCATGGCAGCACATTCTGCCGACGGTCCGGGCGCTCAGAGTAGAGGCGAAGGTCCCGCACCGGTCTCGTGCAAGGCGCTGCCGAGGGCGTGCTCCTGAAGCGCGAACAGGCGCGCGGACGTCGGCGAATCGGGCAGCAGCGAGTCGAATCCGTGGCAGGTGCGGGCGAAGACGTGTAGTTCGGCCGACACCCCGGCCCGGAGCAGGCGCAGCGCATAGTCGACGGCCTCGTCGCGGAAGGGATCGATTTCCGCGCAGGTGATCAGCGCCGGGGGCAGATCATCGAGCCGGGTCCGCCGCGCGGGCACGGCCGATTCCGGCACGGTCGTTGCGCCCAGGTAGTGGCCCCACATCAGGTCGGCGGCCTCACCGTCGAACGCCGGGCTGGCACGAAACTCCTTCTTGGACGGGGTGACTCGATCGTCCAGCACGGGCTGGTGCAGCAACTGGAAGACGACCGGCGGCACTGAGCCGTCGGCCGCCGCTTGTGCCAGGCACGCCGCCAGGGTGGCGCCGGCGCTGCTGCCGGCGACGGCGATCCGGGTGGGATCCAAACCGAGTTTGCCGGCGTCGGTCACGACCCACCTCAGCACGGCACCCGCGTCGGCGAGCGCGGCCGGGTAGGGGTGCTCGGGCGCCAGCCGGTAGTCGACCGACACCACCGTGCAGCGGCCGCGGCGGGCCAGTTCGACGCATTGGCGATGGTCGGTGTCCAGGTTTCCCAGCGCGAACCCGCCCGCGTGGCAGTAGACCACCACGGGTGCCGGTGAGGACCCACCGCGATAGATCCGCACCCGCACAGGGGGGTCGGCCGGCACCGTCTCTTCGCCGACCTGGACACCGCGCGCGTCGGTCTGTTCGGCGGCCGCGCGGCGGCGCTCGTTGAACGGGTCGCGGGTGAGTTCGATTGAGCGGAAGGAAAAGTCCGTGCGGGTGATCGCGAGGGCCCGCAGTTCGGGGTGAAGCCGGTCGACGCCGTCCGGTGCCGTCATCGGATCTGCACGCATTGGCCGCCGTCGACGACCAGTTCAGCGCCGGTGATGAACGACGCGTGCCCGGAGACCAGGAACGCGACCGCGTCGGCGACCTCGTGCGGTTCACCGATGCGCCCGAAGGCCGACGACGCGGCCAGTCGCAGCTGCGTGGCGTCATCGAGCATCGGGGTCGCGATCGGTCCGGGGAACACGGCGTTGACCCGGATGCCGAGGGGGGCCAGTTCGGCGGCGGCGTTCTGCGTCAGCCCGCGCAGCGCCCACTTCGCCGAGCCGTAGGCGGCGTGGTGGGGGAAGGGCCGGATGGCGCCGGTGCTGCAGATGTTGACGACGGCCGCACCACTCGCCGCCCGCAGGTGCTCCAGCGTCACGTGAATGCCCAGGAATGCACCGAAACAGTTGATCCGCCAAGAGCTTTCGAAGGCATCGGCGGTCTCGTCGGCCAGCGATGCGCGGTGCAGCGCCCCGGCGTTGTTGACCAGCGTGGACAGCGCGCCGAAGTGATCGATCACGGCACCCACGGCGGACCGCCATCGCGGCTCCGAGGTCACGTCGAGTTCGATCGCGATCACCCCGTCGTCGCCCAATTCGTGCACCAGGCCGCGCAACTCGTCGGCGCGGCGGTCGCACGCGGCCACCGAATAGCCCTCCGCGCGTAGCCGTTTGGCGATGGCCCAACCCTGGCCGCCGGCCGCGCCGGTCACCAGGGCGACGCGTTCGTTCATGACGGCGTGACCTCGGGGGTGTCGGACAGGCCACGGCCCGTGACGAACTGGCACCGCCGCCGCCGGAACCGCCACCGTCCGTCGGCGCGGACCAGTTCATCGTCGTACAGCGCCGGCCGCAGGTGCAGGTCGCCCGCCCGCACGAACAGGACCTGCGACCGGGCGCTGGCGGTATCGTCGTCGACGTCGACCCGGGAGACCCCCGTCAGGTGCAATCCGCGCGGGGC
>NZ_LZJB01000394.1:0-18529 GCF_001666895.1 Mycobacterium sp. E3298 | reverse complement strand
AAGTCACGTCCCGTGCGTTATGCAAATCACACAATGTGCGTTACGCTCGGCCGGTGGCGCAGTTAACCTTCCAGCGCGCCCGCACCGAGGAGAAGAAGCGCCAACGTGCGGAGGCACTCGTGGAAGCCGCGCGTTCACTGGCGCTCGAGACCGGCGTCGCGTCGGTCACGTTGACCGCCGTCGCCAATCGGGCCGGCATTCACTACTCCGCCGTCCGTCGTTACTTCACCTCGCACAAGGAAGTGCTGCTGCACCTGTCCGCCGAAGGGTGGGTGCGCTGGTCGAACACGGTGTCCGAGAAGCTCGCCGCACCCGGCCGCAAGTCGCCGCCGCAAATCGCCGAGACACTGGCCGACGCCCTCGCCCAGGACCCGCTGTTCTGCGACCTGCTGGCCAACCTGCACCTCCACCTCGAGCACGAGGTGGACGTCGAGCGGGTCGTGGAGGTCAAGCGCATCAGCACCGCCGCCACGCTCTCGCTCGCCGATTCCATCGAGAGCGCGCTGCCCGAACTCGGCCGCTCGGGGTCGCTCGACATTCTGCTCGCCGCGTACTCGCTGGCGGCCACGCTGTGGCAGGTCGCCAACCCGCCGGAGCGCCTCAACGATGCCTATGCCGAGGAGCCGGAAGTGATTCCGCCCGAATGGAATCTGGACTTCGCCTCGGCCCTCACCCGCTTGCTGACGGCGACGTGCGTCGGCCTCATCGCGGAGAAGCCATGATCAGGGGGAAGGACTTGGGGTGCCCATGACGACGACTGAGCCAAGAACCGAGCCGCTCGAGAGACAAGGCTCTGCCGGCGGGAAGGGAAACGATGCCGCTCCGCGGCGCGCCGGGAAGAGGGGGCTGTTGGGGCGGTCCTGGTTGGTGCTCACGATCGCGGCTGTCGTCGCGCTGTCCGGATTCGTCGTCTACCGATTGCACGGCGTCTTCGGTGTTCACAAGGGTTCGTTCGGTGGCGGCACGTCGGGCGAGGTGCTCGATGAGTTCAACGCCAAGACGATCACGCTCCAGGTCTGGGGCTCACCGGGCAGCACCGCAACCATCAACTACCTCGACGAGAACTCCCATCCGCAACAGGCCCTCAACGTGCCCCTGCCGTGGAGCATCGTGCTGAGTTCCACGAAGCCCGGCATCCCGGCAAACCTGATCGCGCAGGGAGACGGCAGCTGGATCGCCTGCCAATTCGTCGTGAACAACCACGACGGGCACGGTGACGTCATCAAGGCCCCGAATCGCTCAGATTCCAACGAAAACGTGAACCCCTTCGTCTACTGCCTGGACAAGTCCGCATGAGCGAGCCAAGTGAGGCTGAATCTGCCGCGCCGCCAATCTCGCAGCCGCTGATCCCGCCGTTCCTGCCGCGGATGATCCACCGGCTCGCCCTGCCGATCGTCCTGATCTGGTTGGCCATCGTGTTCGTCACGAACACCGCGGCCCCGCAGCTGGAGGCGGTCGCCAAAAACCACTCGGTGTCGATGAGTCCGACTGACGCGGCTTCCTTTCAGTCGATGATGAAGGTCGGATCGACGTTCAAAGAATTCAACTCCGACAACTCGGCCATGATCTTGCTGGAGGGCGACAAGCCCCTCGGGGCAGAAGCGCACCGCTATTACGACGAGATCGTCAGGCGCGTCGAGCAAGACAAGAAGCACGTTCAGCACGTGCAGGATTTCTGGAGTGATCCGCTGACGGCGGCGGGTTCCCAGAGCCACGACCAGAAGGCCGCGTACGTCCAGGTTTACCTCTCCGGCAACATGGGCAGCGGGCAGGCCAGCGAGTCTGCCCTGGCCCTGCGCAAGATCGTGGACTCGGTGCCCGCGCCGCCGGGAATCAAGGCATACGTCACCGGCGCGGGTCCGCTGTTCGCCGACCAGTCCCACGCGGGCGAGAAGGGCGTCGCGCTCGTCACCCTTGTCACTTTTTTGGTGATCGTGGTGATGCTGCTGTTCGTCTACCGCTCGGTGACCACCATGCTGATCATGCTGGCGATGGTGTTCATCGAGTTGGCCGCGGCTCGCGGCGTCGTTGCCTTGCTGGCCAACTACGAAATCATCGGACTATCCACGTTCGCCAACAATTTGTTGGTGTTGATGGCGATCGCCGCCGGAACGGACTACGCGATTTTCGTGGTCGGCCGCTACCACGAGGCCCGCGGTCTGGGCGAGACCCGCGAACAAGCCTTCTACACCATGTTCCATAGCACCGCGCATGTCGTGCTCGGGTCGGGCCTGACCATCGCCGGCGCGATGTACTGCCTGAGCTTCTGCCGATTGCCGTATTTCCAGTCATTGGGCGCACCATGCGCCATCGGCATGTTGGTAGCGGTGCTCGCCGCGTTGACCCTGGGCCCCGCAGTGCTGACCGTCGCGTCGTTCTTCAAGCTCATGGATCCGAAGCGCAAGCTGGCGACTCAGGGCTGGCGTCGCATCGGCACCGCGGTCGTCCGCTGGCCCGCCCCGGTTCTCGCGGTGACCATCGGGATCGCATTGGTTGGCCTGCTCGCCCTGCCCGGCTACAAGACGGACTACGACAACCGCCATTTCCTGCCGGCGGACACCCCGGCCAATGTCGGCTATGCCGCCGCGGACCGGCACTTCGACCAGGCTCGGCTCAATCCCGAGTTGTTGATGATCGAAACCGATCACGACTTGCGCAACCCGGCCGACTTCCTGGTCCTGGACAAGGTTGCCAAGGCGGTCTTCCACATCCCCGGCATCGGCCGGGTGCAGACCATCACCCGGCCGTTGGGCACGCCACTCGACCACAGCACCCTCGGTTTTCAGATGAGCGCACAAGCCGCGGGGCGGATCCAGACCCAGCACTATCAGGACGAGCAGGCGGCGAACCTGCTCAAGCAGGCCGACGAGCTGAAGAAGACCATGGCCACCCTGCATGAACAGATGCGGGTGACCCAAGACCTCAGCAACACGACCCACGAAACCACCAGGCTCACCAAAGAAACCGTGAAGATCACCGAGGCGTTGCGCGACGACATCGCCAACTTCGACGACTTCTTGCGGCCGATCCGCAGCTTTTTCTACTGGGAGCGGCACTGCTACGACATCCCGGTCTGCTGGGCGCTACGGTCGGTCTTCAACGCGCTCGACGGCATCGACCAGGTGGCCCAGAACATCGTGGAGCTCAGCGCGAATCTGGACAAGCTGGACCGGATTCAGCCGGAGTTGGTGGCGCTCATACCGCCGCAGATCGAGAGTCAGCAGCGCAACCTCGACACCATCATGTCGAACTACGCGACCACGATGGGGCTCAACGAACAGGCGAAAGCGCAGGCGGACAACGCCACCGCGCAAGGTGACGCCTTCGACAAAGCGAAGAATGACGACACGTTCTACCTCCCGCCGGAGGCGTTCAAGAGCCCGGATTTCGCGCGGGGTTTGAAGAACTTCATTTCACCGGACGGGCACGCGGTCCGGTTGATCATCTCCCATGAAGGCGACCCGGCGAGTCCAGAAGGCATCAGCCACATCGAGCCGATCAAACAGGCCGTGCACGAGGCGATCAAGGGCACGCCCTGGGAGGGCTCCAAGGTCTACCTCGGCGGTACCGCCGCGACGTACAAGGACATGCACGACGGCTCCGACATCGACCTGCTGATCGCCGGAATTGCCGCAGCCACACTGATTTTCATCATCATGCTGGTGATCACCCGAAGCGTCGTGGCGGCCTTCGTGATCGTCGGCACGGTGTTGCTGTCACTGGGCGCCTCATTCGGACTCTCCGTGCTGCTCTGGCAGTACATCCTGGGCATGAAGTTGCACTGGATGGTGCTGGCGATGGCGATCATCCTGCTGCTGGCGGTCGGTTCGGACTACAACCTGTTGCTGATATCGCGGTTCAAGGAGGAAATCCACGCCGGGCTCAGAACGGGGACGATCCGCGCGATGGCCGGTTCGGGCTCGGTGGTGACCTCCGCCGGTCTGGTCTTCGCCGCCACCATGGCCACGTTCATGTTCAGCCCGTTGCTGGTGATGGCCCAGGTGGGCACGACGATCGCGCTGGGTCTGCTATTCGACACCTTGATCGTGCGGTCGTTCATGACGCCGTCGCTGGCCACCTTGCTCGGGCGCTGGTTCTGGTGGCCGCAGCACGTGCGGCCACGACCGGCCAGCACCATGCTGCGACCGTACGGACCGCGTCCCGCCGTGCGCGAATTCCTTCTCAAGAACGTCGAGGAGCGTCCGGCGGGCGGAGTGGTACAGCCGCGCTGACCCTGCGGGACAAAAAAATCCGCGCGTCCCCTTCCTCTCAGGGACGCGCGGATTCTTGAGGCGTTAGGCCCAGTTCCACACCGACATGTCGCCGGGCGGGTATTGGGCGCACACGTCGGTGGCCTTCGCGACGACGCCCTTGTTGTTGAAGAAGAGCTTCATGTGGTTGGGCCACGCGTACCACAGCGGGTCGTTGTTGTAGAAGTTCTCGGAGTAGGTGCGGCGGTCCTCCGGCGACAGTGAGTAGAACCAGTGCACCTTGTCGATCGTCGCCTGCTGGACGTTCGGGTGGTTGTTGAAGTCGATCATGTAGCGCTGGTAGTACACCGGGCTGGTATCGCGGGTTGCCGCCATGATCTGCTCGGCGTCGCACGTGGTGTTGATCATCCTGCGCGGAATCGGGAAGTCCTCCGTCGAATCGGCGACGGCGGTCTTCGGGAAGACCGCCGCGGCGATGCCGAGGGCGAGGAAGGCGGCGCCTGCGCGCAAGCCGGTGTTCAGCCGAGACATAGCTGTAACGGTAACACTTTTTGACCGGCGGCCGCCAGGTTCCTAGTTTGTCTCAGCATTGGTCCCGATCAGGCACGATGACGTGTGAGGGGTCGGGCCGCAGCTCCGGCGGGGCCTGGCTGTAGTCGCCGAACGGGCCGTCGCGGCGCTCGACGGCCGCCCGCACGCCCTGGGTTTCGGCCGTGTTGATGAAATCGAGCGCGTCGGGAGTGTTGCGCATCAGGCCGTCGAGGATGCCGCCCAGCGTCTGGGTGGACGCCAACCCCATGTTCTCGTAGGCCTGGTTGACGATCAGCTTCTGCGCCCGCAGCTGCGACAGCGGGATGCGCGCGAGCTCGGCGGCGATCTCGGCGACCCGGGCCTCCAGGCGTTCGAACGGCACCGCCTCGTTGATCAGCTCGATCTCGGCCGCCTGGACGCCGGTCAGCGGCCGGCCCGTCAGCGAATGCCACTTGACCTTGGCGAAACTGAGCCGGTAGAGCCACATCCCGCTCAGGTATGTGCCCCACATCCGGCTGTACGGGGTGCCGATCACCGCGTCCTCGCTGGCGATGACCAGGTCCGCGCACAACGCGTAGTCGCTGGCCCCGCCGACGCACCAGCCATGCACCTGGGCGATCACCGGCTTGGACGCCCGCCAGATCGCCATGAACTTCTGCGTCGGCGCCGTCTCACGGGCGGTGACCATCGCGAAGTCCTTGCCGGGGTCCCAGCGGCCGTCGGTCATCATGGCCTCGCCCCACTGCTGAAAGCCGCCGCCGAAGTCGAAGCCACCCGAGAAGGCGCGGCCGGCGCCGCGCAGCACGATGACCTTGATCTGCTGGTCGCGCTCCGCCAGCCCGACGGCCGCCTCGATCTCGTCGGGCATGGGCGGCACGATGGTGTTGAGCTGCTCCGGACGGTTCAGCGTGATGGTGGCCACCGGGCCGGCCGTGGTGTACAGCAGCGTCTGGAAGTCGCTCCCTGGCATGGCTTCCTTAGGGGTCGGGCTGTCGGTTTTCCGGCGACGACGCGTAGATGCGGTCACCGATCTTGAGATAGGGCGTCGTCAGGTAGGCCGACATGACGACCAGGCCGGTGAAGATCACCGCCACGCAGACGGCGTTGGGCCAGAGCTTGCCCGTGCCGATCGCGAAACACACGGTGCCGATCGCCGCGGTCGCCCAGTAGAACCGCCGGCCGGCCCGGCGGTCACCGATGAACCGGTAGCGCGCCTGCGCCGCCGAAACCAGCACGAAGATCAATCCGGTCGCCAGCAGGGTGAGTTCGATGCGTTGGGTCGCGGACACGTCGACGATCTTATGACCCGGTCAATGGGCCGGCCAGCATCCGCCACAGGAACGAATAGGTGAGCGCCGACTTGAACGCCACCTGCTGGTTGTCGGCCGCGCCGGCGTGCCCGCCCTCGATGTTCTCGTAGTAGAAGACGGGGTGCCCGGCCGCCTCGAGGGCGGCCGTCATCTTGCGCGCATGGCCCGGATGCACGCGATCGTCGCGGGTCGAGGTGGTCATCAGCACCGGCGGGTAGTGGCGCGTCGCCGAAATGTTCTGATAGGGCGAATATTCGGAGATGAACGCCCAGTCACCCGGGTCGTCGGGGTCGCCGTATTCGGCCATCCACGACGCGCCGGCCAGCAGCAGGTGGTAGCGCTTCATGTCCAGCAGCGGGACGCTGCACACCAGCGCACCGAATCTGTCGGGGTACCGGGTCAGCATGATGCCCATGAGCAGGCCGCCGTTGCTGCCGCCCTGCGCGCCGAGCTGATCCACGGTCGTGATGCCGCGGTTCACCAAATCCGTTGCCACCGCTGCGAAGTCCTCGGCCACCTTGTGCCGGTTCTCGCGCATGGCCTGGGTGTGCCAGCGGGGGCCGTACTCGCCGCCGCCACGGATGTTGGCGAGCACGTAGGTGCCGCCACGGGCCAGCCAGAGCCGGCCGAGCACGCCGCTGTAGGCGGGGGTGTTCGCGGATTCGAAGCCGCCGTAGCCGTACAGCATGGTCGGGCCCGGGCCCGCCGCGTCGGCCGGCCGCACCACGAAGTACGGGATCGAGGTGCCGTCGTCCGATTCCACGAAATGCTGTGCCACGGAGAGGTTTTCGGCGTCGAAGAAGGCGGGCGCCGACTTGACCTGCTCGAGTGGGCCGGCGCCGGTGCCGCGCATGAGCCGGGAGGGTGTGACGAATCCGCTCGAGTCGAGGAAGAACTCGTCGCCTTTGTCGTCGGCGGCGACGACGACGGTGTTGGTCGCCTCCGGAATGCCGGCGACCGGCTCACGGCGCCAGTCGCCGCGTGACGAGGGCGGCGTGACGATTTCCACGCGGCTTGCCACGTCGGCGAGGCTGACCATCAACAACCGGTCCCGCGTCCATGCGTAGTGATTCAGGGCGGTGTGCTCGTCGGGCGAGAACACCACACTCAATTCGGCCGTGCCCGCGAGGAATTCGTCGTAACGGGCCGCCAGCAGAGAACCGGCGGGGTAGCTCTGGGCGCCGTAGAACCAGTCGGTGCGCAGCTCGATCAACAGCCATTCGCGGTGTATCGACAAGCTCGCGTCGGTGGGCGCGTCGATCCGGATCAGCTCCGGGCCCCGCAGTTCATAGACCTCTTCGTTCCAGAAGTCCAGGGCCCGCCCCAACACCGTGCGCTCGAAGCCTTCGATTCGGTCCACCGTCGCGGACACGCTGACGTCGGTGGGGGCGCCCTCGAACACGGCTTCCGCATCGGTCAGCGCGGTGCCGCGGCGCCACCGCTTGATCACGCGGGGGTAGCCCGAATCGGTGAGCGAGCCGTCGCCGAAATCCGTGCCGACCAGCACGGTGTCGGGGTCCACCCAGGCGACCTGGGACTTGGCCTCCGGCAGCGCGAAACCGTCGGCGACGAATTGGCGTGTCGCCATGTCGAATTCGCGGACGATGGAGGCGTCCGAGCCGCCCCTGGACAGCGAGACCAGCGCGCGCGTGTATTCCGGTTCGATGACACGGGCGCCTGCCCACACCCACTTCTCGTTGTCAGCTCGCCCCAGTTCGTCTACGTCGATCAGCACGTCCCACTCGGGGGCGTCGGTGCGATAGCTGTCCAATGTGGTGCGCCGCCACAGCCCGCGCGGGTTGGCGGCGTCGCGCCAGAAGTTGTACAGGTACTCGCCGCGGCGGACCACGTACGGGATGCGGGCATCGGTGTCGAGCACCTCGAGCGCCTCGACGCGCATCCGCTCGAATTCCGCGTCGCGGAACGCCGCCAGCGTCGGTTCGTTGCGCGCCCGCACCCAATCCAGCGCCTCGTCGCCGGTGACATCCTCGAGCCACAGGTAGGGGTCTTGGGCATCTTCGCGGTCGGCGGCGGCGTGTGAGGTCATGGACGCCATTGTGGCCTCCGGCGGTAGTGTGAGGTGTATTACACCGACGAGCGAAGGGCCGAGCAGATGACTGTTTTCGCACGTCCAGGTTCCGCTGGGGCCTTGATGTCGTACGAATCCCGCTACGACAACTTCATCGGGGGGCAGTGGGTGCCGCCGGCGCAGGGCCGCTACTTCGAGAACCCGACACCGGTGACCGGCCAGCCGTTCTGCGAGGTGGCCCGGTCCGACGAGGCCGACATCGAAAAGGCGCTCGACGCCGCGCACGGGGCGGCGAAGGCGTGGGGCAAGACCGCCCCCGCGGAACGGGCGCTGATCCTGAACAAGATCGCCGACCGCATCGAGGAGAACAAGGCCGCGCTGGCGGTCGCCGAAGTCTGGGACAACGGCAAACCGATCCGCGAGGCGCTCGGCGCCGACATCACCTTGGCGGTCGACCATTTCCGCTACTTCGCCGGGGCGATCCGGGCGCAGGAGGGTTCGCTGTCGCAGATCGACGAGAACACCGTCGCGTACCACTTCCACGAGCCGCTCGGGGTGGTCGGGCAGATCATCCCGTGGAACTTCCCGATCCTGATGGCCACCTGGAAGCTGGCGCCTGCGCTGGCGGCCGGCAACGCCGTCGTGCTCAAACCCGCCGAACAGACGCCGGTCTCGGTGCTCTACCTGATGTCGCTCATCGGCGACCTGTTGCCGGCTGGCGTGGTCAACGTGGTCAACGGATTCGGCGCCGAGGCGGGCAAGCCGCTGGCGTCGAGCAACCGCATCGCCAAGGTGGCGTTCACCGGTGAAACCACCACCGGCCGGCTGATCATGCAGTACGCCTCGCAGAACCTGATCCCGGTCACGCTGGAACTCGGCGGCAAGAGCCCGAACATCTTCTTCTCCGACGTGATGGCCAAGGGCGACGACTTCCAGGACAAGGCCCTCGAGGGCTTCACCATGTTCGCCCTGAACCAGGGCGAGGTGTGCACCTGCCCGTCGCGCAGCCTGATCCAGTCCGACATCTACGACGAGTTCCTCGAGCTAGCGGCCATCCGGACCAAGGCGGTGCGGCAGGGCGACCCGCTGGACTCCGAGACCATGTTGGGCTCGCAGGCCTCCAACGATCAGCTGGAAAAGGTGTTGTCCTACATCGAGATTGGCAAGGACGAGGGCGCCAAGATCATCACCGGGGGCGAGCGGGCCGAGCTGGGCGGCGACCTGTCGGGCGGCTACTACATGCAGCCCACCATCTTCGCCGGCAACAATAAGATGCGGATCTTCCAGGAGGAGATCTTCGGTCCCGTCGTCACGGTGACGTCGTTCTCCGACTACGACGACGCGATCTCGATCGCCAACGACACCCTCTACGGCCTGGGCGCCGGGGTGTGGAGCCGCGACGGCAACACCGCCTATCGGGCCGGACGCGACATCCAGGCCGGCCGGGTGTGGGTCAACTGCTACCACGCCTATCCCGCGCACGCCGCGTTCGGCGGCTACAAGCAGTCCGGCATCGGCCGGGAGAACCACAAGATGATGCTCGACCATTACCAGCAGACCAAGAACCTGATGGTGTCCTACTCGGACAAGGCGCAGGGATTCTTCTGATGGTCCCCGGCGTCGTGGTCACCGCCGGCGCCGCCGAACTGCTGGCGCGCCTGCAGGAGAAACACGGCCCGCTGATGTTTCACCAGTCCGGCGGGTGCTGCGACGGGTCGTCGCCGATGTGCTACCCCTTGGATGACTTCCTGGTCGGCGACCGCGACGTGTTGCTCGGCGTGCTCGACGTCGGGGACGGGGTGCCGGTGTGGATCTCGGGCCCGCAGTACGAGGCATGGAAGCACACCCAGCTGGTCATCGACGTGGTTCCCGGCCGTGGCGGCGGGTTCAGCGTGGAAGCCCCCGAGGGGCTGCGTTTCTTGTCCCGCGGCCGCGTCTTCACCGAGGACGAACAGGGCGAGCTACGGGCCACGCCGGTCATCACCGGCGCCGATTACGAACGCGGCGAGCGCCCTTCGGCGCGCGGTCAGGTGGTGACTGACACGGCGGCGCGAACGTGCCCTCCGGGTCGGTGACGGCAGTAACCTCGAAGACGTGATCCCCCTCCCGCGCCCGCGGTTGTTGGCCGGCGCCATGCTGGTCGGCGCCGCGGTCGGGCTGTTGGCGGGGGTGGGATTCGCCGGGACGGTGCACGGGAGCATCCGCCCGGCCTTCGCCCTCGCGCTGGTCGTCGGGATTCCGAGCGTCGCCGGGCTGGTGACGATCCTTTTCTCCGGACGCCGGTGGGTGACGATGCTCGGCGCGTTCGCCTTGGCGGTGGCCCCGGGCTGGTTCGGCGTCCTGGTCGCCCTCCAGGTGACATCACGTGGCTGACGACGACACCCCGTCGAGCCCGGGCACCCAGTCGTGGAAGCCCGACTTCTCCGACGACGACGAAGGCCCTGGCACTCAGTCGTGGCAGCCGGATTTCTCGGATTCCGACGAGGACACCGGCGAGCGCCCGGCGGCGGCGCCGGACGAGCCCCCGACGTCCGAGCCGCCCGCCGACGATGCCGATGCGGCCACCGAATCCGCCGCCACGCCGGTGCAACCGGTCACCGTCCCCGGCCGCTACCTCTACCTGAAGTGGTGGAAGCTGCTGCTGGTCGCGCTCGGCGTGTGGTGCTTGGCCGCGGTCCTCGGCCTCGGCCTGTTCTATTGGTGGTACCACTCGGCGGACGCGACCCCGGCGCTGTTCGTGGTGCTGGTCTATGTGGTGGCGTGCGCCGTCGCCGGCGTGCTGCTCGCGATGGTCGAGGGCAGGCCGCTGGTCTCGGCGCTCGCGCTGGCGGTGATGTCCGGACCCTTCGCCTCCCTGGCCGCCGCGGCGCCCCTGCTCGGCTATTACCACTGCGCGCGGGTGGGCCACTGCCTCGTCGGCCTCATTCCGTATTAACGCCCCGGCCGGGCGGCCATTAGGGTAGGGGCCGTGACCCATTTTGACGTCGTCGTCCTCGGGGCCGGTCCCGGCGGATATGTCGCAGCCATCCGCGCCGCGCAGCTTGGCCTCAACACCGCAGTCGTCGAGCCGAAGTACTGGGGCGGAGTCTGCCTCAACGTCGGCTGCATCCCGTCCAAGGCGTTGCTGCGCAACGCCGAGCTGGTGCACATCTTCACCAAGGAGGCCGCGACGTTCGGGATGAACGGCGACGCGACCTTCGACTACGGCGTCGCCTTCGACCGCAGCCGCAAGGTGGCCGAGGGCCGGGTCGCGGGCGTGCACTTCCTGATGAAGAAGAACAAGATCACCGAGATCCACGGGTACGGCCGGTTCACCGACGCCAACACGTTGTCCGTTGAGCTCAACGACGGCGGCACCGACACCGTGACGTTCGACAACGCGATCATCGCCACCGGCAGCAGCACCCGGCTGGTGCCCGGGACGTCGCTGTCGGAGAACGTGGTGACCTACGAGGAACTGATTCTGTCCCGGGACCTGCCGGAGTCGATCATCATCGCCGGTTGCGGTGCGATCGGCATGGAGTTCGGCTACGTGATGAAGAACTACGGCGTCGACGTGACCATCGTGGAGTTCCTGCCGCGCGCGCTGCCCAACGAGGACGCCGACGTGTCCAAGGAGCTGGAGAAGCAGTTCAAGAAGCTGGGCGTCAAGATCCTCACCGGCACCAAGGTCGAGTCGATCTCCGACAACGGCTCCGAGGTCACCGTCGCCGTCAGCAAGGACGGCAACACGCAGGAACTCAAGGCCGCGAAAGTGTTGCAGGCCATCGGGTTTGCCCCCAACGTCGAGGGCTTTGGCTTGGAGAACACCGGCGTCGCGCTGACCGACCGCAAGGCGATCGGGATCAACGACTACATGGTCACGAGCGTGCCGCACATCTACGCGATCGGGGACGTGACCGGCAAGCTGATGCTCGCTCACGTCGCCGAGGCCATGGGCGTGGTGGCGGCCGAAACAATCGCCGGCGCAGAGACCTTGGCGCTTGGCGATTACCGGATGCTGCCGCGGGCGACGTTCTGCCAGCCCCAGGTGGCCAGCTTCGGGCTGACCGAGCAGCAGGCCCGCGACGAGGGCTACGACGTGGTGGTGGCCAAATTCCCGTTCACCGCCAACGGCAAGGCGCACGGCCTGGGCGACCCCACCGGCTTCGCCAAGCTGATCGCCGACGCGAAACACCTTGAGCTGCTGGGCGGGCACCTGATCGGCCACGACGTGTCCGAGCTGCTGCCCGAGCTGACCCTGGCGCAGAAGTGGGACCTGACCGCCACCGAGCTGGCCCGCAACGTCCACACCCATCCGACCTTGTCCGAGGCGCTGCAGGAGTGTTTCCACGGCCTGACCGGCCACATGATCAACTTCTAGGGCCCATGCGCAGCGACATCGTTCTGGGGGCCATCGGCGGCCTCGCCGCAGGTTATGTCCTGTGGTTGGTGGCATTTTCGATCGCCGACGACAACGCGGCGGTGGGCCAGTGGGCCCCGACAGTGTTGCTGCTGTCGCTCGCGCTGGCGGTCTGCGCCACGATGTGGGCGTCGTTCTTGCGGCGGCGGCGTAAATACGCGTGGTCGGGATTCGGGTTCGGGTTGCCCGTGCCGCCGCTGCTGCTGACGCTGGCCGTCCTGGCCAACGTCTACCTCTGAGCGGGGCCGGTCTGGCGCGGGTTGTCCAGCGGGATGGCCAGGGCCGACATGGTCGCGGCCAGGCCGTCGTATTGGCTTGCCAGCAAGCAGAATTCGATGAGCTGACGCCGGTCCAGGTGCTGGGCGAGCTGCTGCCAGGTGGCGTCGGTGATGGTGCGGTCCTTAACGAACTCGTCGGTGGCGTTCAGCAGCGCCTGCTGGCGCACGGTCAGGCGCGCCTCCACGCGGTCCAGGCGCTCGGGCCACGCGAAGATGGCGTCCTGCAGGTCCGCGTCGAGGCCCTGATTGGCGGCCATCCGGCGATGGTGCTGCAGCTCGTACTCGCAGGCGCGCAGATGCGCGACGCGCAGGATCACGAGCTCGGTGTCGATCGCCGGCAGGCGGCCGCGCAGCACGCGGCCGCTGTAGATGCTCCACACCAGGAACAGGAATTTGTTCTGGCCCAGCGTGGTGAACAGGTGCATCTCGGGCGCGCGGACCTTGCGGGCGGCCGATTTCGCGAGAATCCAGTTGATCAGCCCGAGTTCGCGGAACCGCCCCGAGGGGATGCGGCCGCCTTGAGGCGCGGTCACGGTTGCTTCACCAGATACGGGGAGACCGTGCTGCGGTGCTCGTCCAGATCCAGGGCGCGGCCCAGGGCCGGGAACGCCCGCTGCGGGCAGTTGTCGCGTTCGCAGACACGGCAACCCGCACCGATCGGTGTGGCCACTGTTCCTGGTCCTCCCGAGACGTCGAGTCCTTCCGAGTAGACGAGCCGGTGCGCGTGGCGCAACTCGCAACCCAGGCCGATCGCGAAGGTTTTACCCGGCTGACCATACCGGGCGGCGCGGCGCTCCACGGTGCGGGCCACCCACATGTAGTTGCGTCCGTCGGGCATCTGGGCGATCTGCACCAGGATCTTGCCCGGGTTGGCGAACGTTTCGTAGACGTTCCACAGCGGGCAGGTGCCGCCGCTGGAGGAGAAGTGAAAGCCGGTGGCGGACTGCCGTTTTGACATGTTGCCGGCCCGGTCCACCCGGACGAAGGAGAACGGCACGCCCCGCATCGACGGTCGCTGCAGGGTCGAGAGGCGGTGCGCGATGGTCTCGTAGCTCACCGAGTAGAAGGACGACAACCGTTCGACGTCGTAGCGGAAATTCTCTGCGACGTCGTGGAATTGGCGATAGGGCAGCACCGCCGCCGCGGCGAAGTAATTGGCCAGCCCCAGCCGGGCGAGCGTGTGCGACTCGTCGCTGGTGAACTTGCCCTCCTCCACCAGGGTGTCGATCAGATCGCCGTACTCGAGGTAGGCCAGTTCGGCCGCCATCTTGAACACCTGTTGGCCGAGCGAGAGGTGGTTGCTGATCTCCAGCGTCTTGGTGCCGGGCTCATACCGGTGTAGCACGGTGTCGCCGAGATCGATCCGCCTGTTGATGTGCACGCCGTGCACCTCGGTCAGCCGGCGATTCAGTTCGCGGGCCAGATCACCGTGGTGCAGTCGCATCTGGATCGTCAGGTCCTCGGCGGCGGTGTCCAGCTCGTGCAGGTAGTTCTGCCGCTGGTAGAAGTAGTCGCGCACCTCCTCGTGCGGCATGGTGATCGATCCGGTGCCGCTGCCATCGGAGTACCGCTCCTCGGTGGCCGCGGCCAGCTGCGCCGTGGTGATCCGGTAGCGCCGGTGCAGGTTGACGACCGCGCGGGCCAGCGCGGGATGTGAGCCGACCATCTCGGCCACCTCGGCCGGGTCGACGTCGATGTCCAGGTCGCGGTCCATGGTGACCTCGCGCAGCTCGGCGACCAGCCGGGTGTCGTCCTGGGAGGCGAAGAACGTCGCGTCCACGCCGAACACCTCGGTGATCCGCAGCAGCACGGCCACGGTCAGGGGCCGGACGTCGTGCTCGATCTGGTTGAGGTAGCTTGGCGAGATTTCCAGCATCTGGGCCAGAGCGGCCTGGGAGAACCCGCGCTCGTTGCGGAGCTGGCGGACGCGGGAGCCGACGAACGTCTTGGACACTTTGCCCAGGATAGCGGGTTGCTAAGCGGATGTTGGCAGGGTTCGCACGGGGCCGCGGACGCGTCGCGATTGGTTTTTGGCACAGGTCGTTGGCATGATTCGCAACGAGACCGCAGGGCTAGCCTGAGGCGCCCACGAGGAGGAAACGGGGAGTTAAGCCGTGAGCCTGGACAAAGAACTGATGCCGGTTCCCGACGGACACCCCGATGTCTTCGACCGCGAGTGGCCGCTGCGGGTGGCCGACATCGACCGCACCGGCCGGTTGCGGCTGGACGCCGCGTGCCGGCACATCCAGGACATCGGACAGGATCAGCTGCGCGAGATGGGCTTCGAGGAAACCCATCCGCTGTGGATCGTGCGCCGCACGATGCTGGACCTGATCCGGCCGATCGAGTTTCAGGACATGCTGCGGTGCCGCCGGTGGTGTTCGGGCACGTCGAACCGGTGGTGTGAGATGCGGGTTCGCGTCGACGGACGCAAGGGCGGGCTGATCGAATCCGAGGCCTTCTGGATCAACATCAACCGGGAGACCCAGATGCCGTCGCGCATCTCCGACGACTTCCTGGCCGGCCTGCACAAGACGACCTCGATCGACCGGCTGCGCTGGAAGGGCTATCTGAAGCCGGGCAGTCGCGACGACGCCGCGGAGATCCACGAGTTCCCCGTCCGGGTCACCGACATCGACTTGTTCGACCACATGAACAACTCGGTCTATTGGAGCGTGATCGAGGACTACCTGGCTTCACACCTGGAGCTGATGCGACTCCCGCTGCGCATCACGATCGAGCACGAGGCGCCGGTGGCGCTGGGCGACAAGCTGGAGATCATCTCGCACGTCCACCCGCCCGGTTCGACCGATCAGTTCGGCCCCAACCTCACCGATCGCACTGTTACAACGCTCACATATGCGGTCGGTGACGAGACGAAAGCGGTCGCCGCGATCTTCTCCCGCTAACCGGACAAGCGTCCCGTTAATTTCCCGGCTGACCTGGGGATTCCGGTTACCAGCGGGTAGCTTCTGAAACGGTTCAGTTTCCGTTCATCTTCGCAACATTCGCTAAATCCCCCGGAGTCGTTGCCGAAATTGGCAAATGAAATGGGTGGAAATGCGTGGTCGGGCTGTGTCATCTTCGAATTAGCACACCAGCGAAGTTGAGCCTCTAGCTGCCGCCGGTGCAGCGTTCACCATCTCAGTAGTGAAGATTCGTTAAGGAGCATGCCCGATGTCTGCCGTTGGCACCCCCAAGAGCGCCGAACAAATCAAGAAGGACTGGGACACCAACCCCCGTTGGAAGGGTGTCACCCGCACCTACAGCGCCGAGGACGTCGTCGCCCTGCAGGGCAGCGTCGTCGAGGAGAACACCCTGGCCCGCCGCGGCGCCGAGGTGCTGTGGAGCCAGCTGCACGACCTCGAGTTCGTCAACGCGCTCGGCGCGCTGACCGGCAACATGGCCGTCCAGCAAGTCCGCGCCGGCCTCAAGGCCATCTACCTGTCGGGTTGGCAGGTCGCCGGTGACGCCAACCTCTCCGGCCACACCTACCCGGACCAGAGCCTGTACCCGGCCAACTCGGTGCCGCAGGTCGTGCGCCGGATCAACAACGCGCTGCTGCGCGCGGACCAGATCGCCAAGGTCGAGGGCGACACCTCGGTGGAGAACTGGCTGGCGCCGATCGTCGCCGACGGCGAGGCGGGCTTCGGTGGCGCGCTCAACGTCTACGAGCTGCAGAAGGCCATGATCGCCGCGGGCGTCGCGGGCTCGCACTGGGAGGACCAGCTGGCCTCGGAGAAGAAGTGCGGCCACCTCGGCGGCAAGGTGCTCATCCCGACCCAGCAGCACATCCGCACGCTGACCTCGGCCCGCCTGGCGGCCGACGTCGCCGACGTGCCGACCGTCGTGATCGCCCGCACCGACGCCGAGGCGGCAACCCTGATCACCTCGGACGTCGACGAGCGCGACCAGCCGTTCATCACCGGCGAGCGGACCAAGGAGGGCTTCTACCGGGTGCGCAACGGCCTCGAGCCCTGCATCGCCCGGGCCAAGGCCTACGCGCCGTACTCCGACCTGATCTGGATGGAGACCGGCACCCCGGACCTCGAGCTGGCCGCCAAGTTCGCCGAGGGCGTCAAGGCCGAGTTCCCCGACCAGTTGCTGGCCTACAACTGCTCGCCGTCGTTCAACTGGAAGAAGCACCTCGACGACGCGACTATCGCCAAGTTCCAAAAGGAGCTGGGCGCAATGGGATTCAAGTTCCAGTTCATCACGCTGGCCGGCTTCCACGCGCTGAACTACTCGATGTTCGATCTGGCCTACGGCTACGCCCGCAACCAGATGACGGCTTACGTCGAGCTGCAGGAGCGCGAGTTCGACGCCGAGGAGCGCGGTTACACCGCGACCAAGCACCAGCGCGAGGTCGGTGCGGGTTACTTCGACCGCATCGCCACCACGGTCGACCCCACTTCGTCGACCACCGCGCTGACCGGCTCCACCGAAGAGGGTCAGTTTCACTGAGGACGAGCGGGCTTAGGCCCGCGAGGACGAAGTGAAACCGATGGCTTGAGTCACTGAGTCCCTGATCCCTTCCGGAGCCGAGCAGGCGCGAACTCGCACCGCTGCGATCCAGATCGTGCGAGTTTGCGGCTGCTCACCGTGAAGTAGCATTGGCCCCGCCCAGCGAACCTGGGCGGGGCCTATTGCGGTGCAAGACGATACGACACCGAAAGAGAACACAGTGAGCGACGCAGCGATTCAGCGGGTAGGGGTGGTCGGGGCCGGCCAGATGGGATCCGGCATCGCCGAAGTCGCGGTCAGAGCCGGCGTCGACGTGACGGTGTTCGAGACCACCGAGGTGCTGATCACGGCCGGGCGCAACCGCATCGTGAAGTCCCTGGAGCGCGGCGTCAGCGCGGGCAAGGTGACCGAGCGGGAACGCGACCGGGCGCTGAGCCAGCTCACCTTCACCACCGATCTGAAGGACCTCGCCGACCGCCAGCTCGTCATCGAGGCGATCATCGAGGACGATGCCATCAAGGCCAAGGTGTTCGCCGAACTCGACGCCGTCGTCACCGATCCCGACGCGGTGCTGGCGTCCAACACGTCCAGCATTCCGATCATGAAGATCGCAGCGGCCACCAAGAATCCGCAGCGGGTGCTGGGTCTGCACTTCTTCAACCCGGTCCCGGTGCTCCCGCTGGTCGAGTTGGTCAGCACCCTGGTCACCGACGAAGCCGCCGCCACGCGAACCGAGGAATTCGCGAGCGCCGTCCTGGGCAAGCAGGTGGTGCGCTGCTCGGACCGGTCGGGCTTCGTCGTCAACGCCCTGCTGGTGCCCTACCTCTTGTCCGCAATTCGCATGGTGGAGGCGGGTTTTGCCACCGTCGAAGACGTCGACAAGGCGGTTGTCGCCGGGCTGTCACACCCGATGGGCCCGCTGCGGCTGTCCGATCTGGTGGGCCTGGACACCCTGAAGCTGATCGCGGACAAGATGTTCGAGGAGTTCAAGGAACCGCATTACGGTCCGCCGCCGCTGTTGCTGCGCATGGTCGAGGCGGGCCGGCTGGGCAAGAAAACCGGCCAGGGCTTCTACACCTACTGACGGCGCAGCTGCCCGGCGTCGTGGCGCCGATATTCCAGCGCGCGAAGTCAAGACAATGTTGGTTTTTCCGGTTATTATGCTCGCGTTAAATACGCGAAAGGGTAATCGGGAACCCCATGACCACATTGACTCCGTTCTATGAAGAATCGCAATCCATCTACGACGTTTCGGACGAGTTTTTTGCCCTGTTCCTAGATCCGACAATGGGCTATACGTGCGC
>NZ_LZJB01000393.1:0-11654 GCF_001666895.1 Mycobacterium sp. E3298 | reverse complement strand
TCCGAGGGTGGTTCGGCCCCGAGCCGGTCGGTGTCCAACGGCCCGCGGATCACCTCCCGCAGTTCGGGGGCGGCGGCCACCTTCCAGGGCTTCGCGGCGATGTGGCGCTGACCGTCCAGCCGCGCCTTCGGCGCCTTGCCGTAGTAGTCGGGCCAGGGCAGGGGCACGAACTTCAGGTGGGGGTCGGCCTCCAGGTATTCGATCAGCGGGGCCCCGCCGCGGACATACGCCTCCTGCAGCTCGCGCGGGGTGCGGTCACCGACCACGGCCCGGTAGTAGGTGAGCGCGTCCTCGATGGTGTCGTCGACGCCGGCCCGCAGCAGCACCGGATTGCACGGGAACCAGACGCCGCCGCCACCGGAGTAGGCGGTGGTACCGCCGAATTTCGACGTCGCCTCCACCAGCAGCACGTCCAGGCCCTCGCGTGCCGCGGTGTAGGCGCCGGTGACGCCTCCGCCGCCCGACCCGGCGACCAGCACGTCGCATTCGGTCGCCCAGTCCATCAGCGGAGACTAGCGCGCCGCTAAGCTCGGATCCCATGACAAGCGTTACCGACCACACCGCAGAGCCGGCCGCTGAGCACACGATCGACATCCACACCACCGCAGGCAAGCTGGCCGAACTCCACAAGCGCCGCGAGGAATCGCTGCACCCGGTGGGCGAAGAGGCCGTCGAGAAGGTGCACGCCAAGGGCAAGCTGACCGCCCGCGAGCGCATCCTCGCCCTGCTCGACGAGGACTCGTTCGTCGAGCTCGACGCGCTGGCCCGGCACCGCAGCAAGAACTTCGGCCTGGAGAACAACCGCCCCCTCGGCGACGGGGTGATCACCGGTTACGGCACCATCGACGGCCGCGACGTGTGCATCTTCAGCCAGGACGCCACGGTGTTCGGCGGCAGCCTGGGCGAGGTGTACGGCGAGAAGATCGTCAAGGTGCAGGAGCTGGCGATCAAGACCGGCCGCCCGCTGATCGGCATCAACGACGGGGCCGGCGCCCGCATCCAGGAGGGCGTCGTCTCGCTCGGCCTGTACAGCAAGATCTTCCGGAACAACATCCTGGCCTCCGGCGTGATCCCGCAGATCTCGCTGATCATGGGCGCGGCCGCCGGCGGGCACGTCTACTCCCCCGCCCTGACCGACTTCGTGGTGATGGTCGACCAGACCAGCCAGATGTTCATCACCGGGCCGGACGTCATCAAGACCGTCACCGGCGAGGACGTCACGATGGAGGAACTCGGCGGGGCGCATACCCACATGGCCAAGTCGGGCACCCTGCACTACGTCGCCTCCGGCGAGCAGGACGCCTTCGACTGGGTGCGGGACCTGCTGAGCTACCTGCCGCCGAACAACGCCACCGACGCACCGCGCTACGCCGAGCCCATCCCGGAGGGCGCGATCGAGGACAACCTCACCGAGGAGGACCTCGAGCTGGACACGCTGATCCCGGACTCGGCCAACCAGCCCTACGACATGCACGAGGTGATCACCCGCATCCTCGACGACGACGAGTTCCTGGAGATCCAGAACGGCTACGCCACCAACATCGTCGTCGGGTTCGGCCGCATCGAGGGCCGGCCGGTCGGCATCGTGGCCAACCAGCCCACCCAGTTCGCCGGCTGCCTGGACATCAACGCCTCGGAGAAGGCGGCGCGGTTCGTGCGCACCTGCGACTGCTTCAACATCCCGATCATCATGCTGGTGGACGTCCCGGGTTTCCTGCCGGGAACCGGCCAGGAATACAACGGCATCATCCGGCGCGGCGCCAAGCTGCTGTTCGCCTACGGCGAGGCCACCGTTCCGAAGATAACCGTCATCACCCGCAAGGCCTACGGCGGCGCGTACTGCGTCATGGGCTCCAAGGACATGGGCTGCGACGTCAACATCGCCTGGCCGACCGCGCAGATCGCGGTGATGGGCGCCTCCGGGGCCGTCGGCTTCGTCTACCGCAAGCAGCTGGCCGAGGCGGCCAAGGAGGGCAAAGACGTCGACGCCCTGCGGCTGGAGCTGCAGCAGGAGTACGAGGACACCCTGGTCAATCCGTACGTCGCCGCCGAGCGGGGATACGTCGACGCGGTCATCCCGCCGTCGCACACGCGCGGCTACATCGGCACCGCGCTGCGGCTGCTGGAACGCAAGATCGCGCACCTGCCGCCCAAGAAGCACGGGAACATCCCGCTGTGAGCGACGAGATGAGCGACGAAAACGGTTCCGAGACAACCGAAACCACGCACGGGCCGCACGAGCCGCACATCCAGGTCCTCAAGGGTCAACCGACCGACGCGGAGCTGGCCGCGCTGGTCACCGCGCTCGGCGTCGTGGGCGGCCCCGCCCCCGAGCCCGGCGAGCCCGAGCGCACGCGCTGGGGCCTGCCGGTGGACCGGCTGCGGTTCGCGATGTCCAACTACCAGCGGCTCACCTTCCAGCAGATGACACACATGAAGCATTGACCCGCCTGGTCCTCGGTTCGGCCTCGTCGGGCCGCCGCAAGGTGCTGCGCCAGGCCGGCATCGATCCGCTGGTCGCGGTCTCCGGGGTGGACGAGGACGCCCTCCTCGCCGCCCTGGGACCCGACGCCGGCCCGGCCGAGGTGGTGTGCGCGCTGGCGGCGGCCAAGGCCGAACAGGTGGCGGGCGCGCTGGACGGCGACGTCGCCGCCGATTGCGTTGTCCTCGGCTGTGATTCGATGCTGGACCTCGACGGAGAGCTGTGCGGCAAGCCCGGCTCGGCCGACGCCGCGACGGCCCAGTGGCGCCGCATGGCCGGCCGCTCCGGCCTGCTGCATACCGGGCACTGCCTGCTGCGCCTGAGCGGCGGCGCGATCACCCATCGTGAAGTGGAATCCGCTTGCACCACAGTGTATTTCGCCGCCCCCACGGATGCGGACCTGCGGGCCTACGTCGCCGCAGGCGAGCCCCTGCAGGTGGCCGGCGGGTTCACCCTCGACGGGCTGGGCGGCTGGTTCGTCGACGGCATCGAGGGCGACCCTTCGAACGTGATCGGCGTGAGCCTGCCGCTGCTGCGGTCGTTGCTGGCCCGCGTCGGGCTCTCGGTGGCGCAGCTGTGGACGGTGAGCAACGGAAACCGCGAGACATAAACCACGGCGGCCTTCGCCGGCGTGTCGTCGCAGACGTCTATGTGTCGCGACAGCCAATGGCGCTCGGGGCCCTTGCGGCGCTGACGGTAGGCTCGGGTTGTGGCATTACCCCCGGATCCAAGCCCGACCCTGACGGACTACGCCCACCCCGAACGGCTGGTCACCGCCGACTGGCTGTCGGCCAACATGGGCACCCCCGGCCTGGTGATCGTCGAATCCGACGAGGACGTCTTGCTCTACGACGTCGGCCATATCCCCGGCGCGGTCAAGATCGACTGGCACACCGACCTCAACGACCCGACCGTCCGCGACTACATCAACGGCGAGCAGTTCGCCGAATTGATGGACCGCAAAGGGATCTCGCGCGACGACACCGTGGTGATCTACGGCGACAAGAGCAACTGGTGGGCCGCGTACGCGCTGTGGGTCTTCACGCTGTTCGGCCATTCCGACGTGCGCCTGCTCAACGGCGGGCGCGACCTGTGGCTGGCCGAGCGCCGGGAGACCACCCTGGACGTGCCGACCAAGACCTCCTCCGGCTATCCCGTCGTCACGCGCAACGACGCGCCCATCCGGGCGTACAAGGACGACGTGCTGGCCATTCTGGGCGGCCAGCCCCTGATCGACGTGCGCTCGCCGGACGAGTACACCGGCAAGCGCACCCACATGCCCGAATACCCCGAGGAGGGCGTGCTGCGCGGCGGCCACATCCCCACCGCCCGGTCCATCCCCTGGGCTAAGGCCGTCGATGAGAGCGGCCGATTCCGCAGCCGCGAGGAGCTCGAGGAGATCTACGGCTTCATCGAGCCCGACGACAAGACGGTCGTCTACTGCCGCATCGGCGAGCGGTCCAGCCACACCTGGTTCGTGCTCACGTACCTGCTGGGCAAGCCCGGCGTGCGCAACTACGACGGATCGTGGACGGAGTGGGGCAACACCGTGCGCACGCCGATCGTCGCCGGCGAAGAGCCGGGGGCCGTTCCGGTCCGATGAGCCTGCCCGCGCCCCTGGCCGAGGTGGTGTCCGACTTCGCAGAAGTCGAGGGCCAGGACAAGCTGGCGCTGCTGCTCGAATTCGCCAACGACCTGCCACCCCTGCCGCCCGAACTCGAGGAGCGGGCCATGGAGCCCGTCCCCGAGTGTCAGACCCCGCTGTTCCTGCACGTCGATGCGAGCGACCGGGACCGGGTGCGGTTGCACTTCAGCGCCCCCGCCGAGGCGCCCACCACGCGCGGGTTCGCGTCGATCCTCGCGGCCGGACTCGACGAGCAACCCGCCGCCGACATCCTGGCGGTGCCCGAGGATTTCTACACCGACCTGGGCCTGGCCGCGCTGATCAGCCCGCTGCGGTTGCGGGGCATGTCGGCGATGCTCGCCCGCATCAAGCGGCGGCTGCGCGAGTCAGGCCAGAATTCCGGCACCGCCTGATCGGCCTGACGGCGCGGCGCTTAGACTTCCCTGGAGTTGTAAGAAACTCTCTTAAAGAAGCCCAAGGCGGAAACACGTCCGCTTCAGATCTGCCAAACAGGAGGCGCAGTGGCTAGTCACGCCAGCTCGAGGATCTCCAAAGTGCTTGTCGCCAACCGCGGCGAGATCGCTGTCCGGGTGATCCGCGCGGCCCGCGATGCGGGCCTGGCCAGCGTGGCGGTGTACGCCGAGCCCGATGCCGACGCGCCGCACGTGCGGCTCGCCGACGAGGCGTTCGCCCTGGGCGGCCAGACCTCCGCCGAGTCCTACCTGGACATCGGCAAGCTCCTCGACGCGGCGGCCAAGTCGGGCGCCAACGCCATCCACCCCGGCTACGGGTTCCTCTCGGAGAACGCCGATTTCGCCCAGGCGGTCATCGACGCCGGCCTGATCTGGATCGGCCCGAGCCCCCAGTCGATCCGCGACCTCGGTGACAAGGTCACCGCCCGCCACATCGCCGCCCGCGCCCAGGCCCCGCTGGTGCCGGGCACCCCGGACCCGGTCAAGGACGCCGACGAGGTGGTGGCCTTCGCCGAGGAGTACGGCGTGCCGATCGCCATCAAGGCGGCCTTCGGTGGCGGCGGCCGCGGCATGAAGGTGGCGCGCACCATCGAGGAGATCCCGCACCTGTACGAGTCGGCGGTGCGCGAGGCCGTCGCCGCCTTCGGTCGCGGCGAGTGCTTCGTCGAGCGCTACCTGGACAAGCCCCGCCACGTCGAGGCGCAGGTGATCGCCGACCAGCACGGCAACGTCATCGTGGCCGGCACCCGAGACTGCTCCCTGCAGCGCCGCTTCCAAAAGCTGGTCGAGGAGGCGCCCGCGCCGTTCCTCACCGACGCGCAGCGCAAGGAGATCCACGAGTCGGCCAAGCGCATCTGCAAGGAGGCGCACTACTACGGCGCCGGCACGGTCGAGTACCTGGTCGGCCAGGACGGCCTGATCTCGTTCCTGGAGGTCAACACCCGCCTGCAGGTCGAGCACCCGGTCACCGAGGAGACCTCCGGCATCGACCTGGTGTTGCAGCAGTTCAAGATCGCCAACGGCGAAAAGCTGGACCTCACCGAGGATCCCACGCCGCGCGGCCACGCCATCGAGTTCCGGATCAACGGCGAGGACGCCGGCCGCGGCTTCCTGCCGGCGCCCGGCCCGGTCACCCGGTACGACACGCCCAGTGGGCCGGGGGTCCGGCTGGATTCCGGTGTCGAAGCCGGATCGGTGATCGGCGGCCAGTTCGACTCGATGCTGGCCAAGCTGATCGTGTACGGCGCCACCCGCGAAGAAGCCCTGGCCCGCTCGCGGCGGGCCCTCGACGAATTCCACGTCGAGGGGCTGGCCACCGTGATCCCGTTCCACCGCGCGGTGGTGTCCGACCCGGCGTTCATCGGCGACGGCGACGGCTTCTCGGTGCACACGCGCTGGATCGAGACCGAATGGAACAACACCATCGAGCCGTTCACCGGCGGCGAGCCCCTGGACGAGGAGGACGCCCGGCCCCGCCAGACGGTGGTCGTCGAGGTGGGCGGTCGCCGGCTCGAGGTATCGCTGCCCGGCGACCTGGCGCTGTCCAACGGTTCCGCCGACCCGGCCGGGGTCATCCGCAAGAAGCCCAAGCCGCGCAAGCGCGGGGCGCACTCGGGTGCCGCCGCCTCCGGCGACGCGGTGACCGCGCCGATGCAGGGCACCGTGGTCAAGGTCGCGGTCGAGGAGGGGCAGGAGGTCGCCGCCGGCGACCTGGTCGTCGTCCTCGAGGCGATGAAGATGGAGAACCCGGTCACCGCGCACAAGGACGGCGTCATCACCGGACTCGCGGTCGAGGCGGGCGCCGCCATCACCCAGGGCACGGTGCTCGCCGAGATCAAATAGCGATCGGACAATAATCCTGGGAAACAGTTGTCGGCCCGGTCCGGCGCGGGTACCGTTCGGGGCAGGTTGAGTTCACAGCCGTCCGGATCACGTAAGGGCGCGGGAAGGTGAACTCACTTGTTCTCAGCCTCGATCGACGCCTGACGTCTTCCGCAGCACACATCCTGCTCTACGGATGGAGTCAGTAATGTCTGTGGCCCAATCTTGGCAACACAGCCGCGCGGCGCAATTCACCGCGCGCTGGTACCCGTCGGGGACACTGATCACGGTGGACGGCGAGCTCGACGCCGCCAACGCGGATCAGCTCGCGGCGTACGTGCGAAACGCCATCGCCAGTTCCCAGCGCGTGATACTGGACCTGCGTGGCCTGAAATTCATTGGCACGGCCGGCTTTTCGGCACTGCACCGGATCAACGTCGTGTGCTCGGGCGCCCAAGCCGATTGGGCGATGGCGCCGAGCGCGGCGGTGGCGCGGTTGCTGCGCATCTGCGACCCCGACGGCACCCTCCCGGTGACGACGCCCGCGGCCGAGCCGTTGCTGGGATCCGCGGACGACGGGGAGCCGGAGTCCCTACTGCAACTGGTCGCGCAGCCGCGTTAGCGACTTGGCCAGCAGCCGGGACACGTGCATCTGCGAGATGCCCACCCGTTCGGCGATCTGGGTCTGCGTCATCGACTCGAAGAACCTGAGCACCAACACCGTTCGCTCCCGCTCCGGCAGCGCCTCGAGCAGGGGCCGCAACGACTCCTGATCCTCGATCCGGTCCAGACCGGTGTCGACGTCGCCCAGGGTGTCGGCGATCGCGCGGGCCTCGTCCTCCTCGCTGCCCCCACCGCTGTCGATGGACAGGGTGTTGTACGAGCTGCCCGCCACCAGGCCCTCGACGACCTCCTCGCGGTCCATGCCGAGTTCGGCGGCGAGCTCCGTGGCGGTGGGCGCCCGGCCCAGCCGCTGCGACAGCTCGGCGGTGGCGGTGCCGAGGCGCAGGTGCAGTTCCTTCAGGCGCCGGGGCACCTTCACCGACCAGCTGTTGTCGCGGAAGTGTCGGCGGACCTCGCCCATGATCGTGGGCACCGCGAACGACACGAAGTCGGACCCGGCCTCCACGTCGAACCGGACCACCGCGTTCACCAACCCGACCCGCGCCACCTGCACGAGGTCGTCGCGCGGTTCGCCGCGGCCCTCGAACCGGCGGGCGATGTGATCGGCCAGAGGCAGGCAGCGCTCGACGATCTTGTCCCGTTGGCGCTGAAATTCCATCGAGCCCGGGTCGACATCGGCCAGCTCGCGGAACATCGCCGGGACATCGGCGTATTCGTTCGGTCGAGAGACGGAACCCCCGGCAGCTGGTGGGGTCACCTGCTGGAGGCCGCCCGTCGCGCCGTCAGCGTGATACCGAACACGCTGCCGGTTTGGTTGGGTTCGCGACCATCGTGGAAAGTCTGGACGTCGTCGGCCAGGGACGTCAGCACGTGCCAGCTGAAGCTGCCGGGCGCCACCACGTCGTGCGTGTCGCACGCCGCGGACGCCTCGACGACCAACTGCTCGTCCTGCGGGTCGACCACCACGACCAGGGTCGCGTCGGGGGTGGCGCAGCGGATCAACCGGGTGCACACCTCGTCGACCGCGAGCCGCAGGTCTGCGACCGCGTCGAAGTCCAGGTCCTCGAAGGTGCCGATCGCACCGACCAGCGTCCGCAGCATCGCCAGGTTCTCCAGGCGCGCCGCAACGTGCAATTCGACGGCACGGTTACCGCGCTGGCGCTTGTGAGCGCGCACTCCCGCATCGTTCATCTGGTCTCCCGGCAACGGTTGACTACCACTACTACCACCCCTTAGTCCGCCGTGGACCGTACGCTCGAGCCGATCAGTCATGGCCGCCGCCGGAGACCGCCGGAACCGATCGGGCACGGCGGTTCGAGCGCGCGGCGGCGCTCGCCGGAATCGCGCTGGCTGTATTGGTTCTTCTGGCTGTAAGCATCTATGTCGGCGTGTCCGTGATCCTGGTCCCCATGATTGGGTGACCACGCTAACGCAACCGTTCCGGCACTCATCATGGTGCAGACCTGATACCCACTCGACGAGGCCGGTAACCCCGCAATTTGCCTCCTGGCAAAAAGGCGCGTTGCCCAGAACGGCCGGCGGGCAGACCGTCAGCTTGCGGGCCGCTGCCGGTATGCCTCGGGGTGCTCGGCATACCAGCGGTCCGCGATCCGGCGGATCCGGCGGTGCTCGACGGCCACCCACACCAGCCCCAGGACCGCGGCGATGATCGCAAGCACGCCCGCGGTCATCCCCTCGTGGTGGTGTCCGGTGCCGAAGGCCGCCAGGCTTCCGCACGCCCCGATCACGCCGGCCACCACCAGCAGATAACCGGGCCAGTGCAACACGTCGATCAACGACTCGCCGGCGAGCGGCCGCGTGGTCCTCAGATGGTCGACGGGGTCATGAAAGGTGTCTCCCATGGCTGCTCCTAGTGGAGAACTTATGACTCATGCGCAGCTCAATTAGGGTTGCACCCTCAACGGTAGATCCCCGGGAAGGCTTTTGGCGAGACCCGATCAGAGCGGCAGCGCGGGGCCCGCGATCGGCGCGACGCCCATGGCCACCATCAGCACCATCAGCGTGAAGAGAAACCACCCGGCGCCGTGCCATCCCCACCAGGTGCCCTCCGCCTTCCATACGCGGTAGGTGCGCAGGAAGGCCCACAGCCCGGCCGCCAGCAAGATGGCCGGTCCGCCCAGCGCCAGCAACGTCCGCTGCGGGGCACCGCAGGCCGCCGTGTCGACACCGGTGCCCGGGCAGGTGCTCACCCACAGCGCGGCCAGCACCAGGAAGCCGACCGCCGCGATCGCGGCGAGCACCGCGAACCGGATGGCGGCGCGCACTTCGCCGTCTTCCTGTCCCAAGCGATCGCCACCCGATCGCTCATCGGCTTTGTGCATCCGTATCCCTCATATCCCCCTGTGTGGCCAACGCCTTATTCATCGTTTGCTGCGTCGCAATAGTTACTCCGCAATGACAAATGTCCGACGACGGGGCGCTGCAATCGCGCTGGCACTTTGCGGATAGCGCATGGGAACAGATACCCCGCGGCAAACCCGGTGAAACCGGCGCGGGCTCAAGCGGCGGGCAGCGTCGACGATACCGTCAATTTTTCCGGCAATACCGCTGGCCAAGGGCGCGGAGCCCCGATGGTCACAATATGGTTGGTGTCTCAGAACCGATGAGTACTATCTCTCACATGCCGACAGCCCGAAGGCGCTTATCCCCCGAGGATCGACGCGCTGAGCTGCTCGCTTTGGGGGCAGAAGTCTTCGGAAAGCGACCCTACGACGAGGTGCGCATCGACGAGATCGCCGAGCGCGCCGGGGTGTCGCGTGCGCTGATGTATCACTACTTCCCCGACAAGCGGGCCTTCTTCGCCGCGGTGGTCAAGGACGAGGCCGACCGGCTGTACGAGACCACCAACATGGACGACGCCACCGGCCTCACGATGTACGAAGAGGTGCGCGTCGGCGTCATGGCCTACATGGCCTACCACGAGCAGAACCCGGAGGCCGCGTGGGCGGCCTACGTCGGGCTGGGCCGGTCGGACCCGGTTCTGCTGGGCGTCGACGACGAGGCCAAGAACCGCCAGCTCGAACACATCATGAGCCGCATCCACGACCTGGTGGCCAACATCTCCGGGGCGAAGCTGGAAGCCGACGTCGAGCGGGACCTCCGGGTGATCTGCCACGGCTGGCTGGCGTTCACCTTCGAGCTGTGCCGCCAGCGCATCATCGACCCGACGATCAACGCCGAACGCCTCGCCGACGCGTGTGCGCACTCGCTGTTCGACGCCATCGCCCGGGTGCCGGAGATCCCCGAGGAGCTGTCCCACGCGATGGCGACGGCACGGATCCAGCCGCGCTAGCCCGCGTACTTGTCGGTGCGCCTTGGCACCATGGTTAGGTGACCACCCGTGATCCGTTAGGCCGGTTCAGCGCGACCACGCGCGAATGGTTCACCAGCACGTTCGCCGGCCCCACCGCCGCGCAGGCCGAGGCCTGGGATGCCATCGCCGACGGCGACAACACGCTGGTGATCGCGCCGACCGGATCCGGCAAGACGCTCGCGGCATTCCTGTGGGCCCTGGATTCGCTCGCCGGCGCGGCCGAGCGCCCGGCCGGTACCCGCGTGCTGTACGTGTCTCCGCTCAAGGCGCTGGCGGTCGACGTCGAACGCAACCTGCGCACTCCGCTCGCGGGGCTCACCCGCATCGCCGAGCGGCACGGCCTGCCGCCACCGGCCATCAGCGTCGGCGTCCGGTCCGGCGACACCCCGCCCGCCGAACGCCGTCAGCTCATCGCGCGGCCACCCGACGTGCTGATCACCACGCCCGAGTCGCTGTTCCTGATGCTCACCTCGGCCGCCCGCGAGACCCTGGCCGGCGTGCAGACGGTGATCGTCGACGAGATCCACGCCATCGCCGCGGGCAAGCGGGGCGCGCACCTGGCGCTGTCGCTGGAGCGGCTCGACGAACTGCGGGAGGGGCCGCCAGCGCAGCGCATCGGGCTGTCGGCGACGGTGCGCCCGCCCGAGGAGCTCGCCCGGTTCCTTTCCGGGCAGCAGCCGACCACCATCGTGGCCCCCCGCGCGGCCAAGACCGTCGAGTTGACGGTGCAGGTGCCGGTGCCCGACATGGCCAACCTGGCCAACAACAGCATCTGGCCCGACGTCGAGGCGCGGCTGGTCGACCTGATCGAGGCGCACAACTCGACGATCGTGTTCGCCAACTCGCGGCGACTGGCCGAGCGGCTCACCGCGCGGCTGAACGAGATTCACGCCGAACGCTGCGGTCTGGGCCTGTCCGGCGAGACCAACACCAAGGTGGCGGGCGGGGCGCCCGCCCACATCATGGGCAGCGGCCAGACCTACGGCGCCGAGCCGCTGTTGGCGCGCGCCCACCACGGCTCGGTCAGCAAGGAACAGCGCGCCCTGGGACACCTCGCCGACCTGGTGGCCGGCCCGCCCGATGCGTTGCAGGCCGCTGGCCACCGACGGCGGCGCCTCGACCTGGATCACCAGGTCGACCGCGCCCATGTCGATGCCGAGCTCCAGGCTCGACGTCGCGACCACGGCCTTGAGCAGGCCGCGCTTGAGGTCCTCTTCGACCAGGGCGCGCTGTTCCTTGCTGACCGAGCCGTGGTGGGCGCGCGCCAACAGCGGCTCGGCGCCGTAGGTCTGGCCG